>NZ_JAPWHT010000361.1:0-10733 GCF_027270795.1 Streptomyces sp. ActVer | reverse complement strand
AGGCGTCGTTCGTGGGGGTCGGCGCGGGGGTGGGCGTGACGGAGGCGGCGGCGCTGGTGTCGTCGGTGCGGCGCAGCCGCCGGACCAGCCGATCGCGGTCGCTGCGCCGATGATCCGGGCGAGACACATATTCGTACACGAGTTCGATTGTAGGTCCAGGTGTGACCGTTGGGACAGTGCCCGACGTCCTGCGGCATCGGACTCGGGCCCGTCGGCAGCCCACGGCCGCCCGCCTGCCCGAGAACGTGGCCTGCGGGATGGGTAGGTTTGTCGCACCGCTTAAGGAGATGTGCGATGCCGGACCGCCGTAGGGCTCTGTACATGACCGATCTCGCCTATCAGGCGCGGGGGCGGCGCTACTGCGACGAGGACATCTTCCTGACCTCCCGACTCCGTGACGACTTCGACGTCGCCCTGTGTCACCCGCTGGACGCCGCCGCGCTGATGGACGCCTTCGATGTGGTCGTGGTCCGCAACAGCGGGCCGGTGCTGCACTACCAGAAGGAGTACGACGCCTTCCGGGAGCGGGCCGCGGCCGCCGGTACCCGGGTCTACAACCCGCTGTCCGGCCGCGGCGACATGGCCGGCAAGCAGTACCTACTGGATCTGACCGCCGCCGGACACCCGGTCATCCCCACCGTCGACCGGCCCGAGGACCTGCACCTGCTGCCCGAGGCCGGCCAGTACGCGGTCAAGCCGAAGGTGGGCGCGGACTCCATAGGCCTGGCCTTCGTGCCCCGCGAGCAGCTCGACGGCCTCGCCTACGGTGACATCCTGGTCCAGCCGCGCATCGACTTCCGCTACGAAGTGTCCTTCTACTACGTCGACGACACCTTCCAGTACGCCCTTCACGCCCCCGATCCCGAACGCCGCTGGGTCCTCGATCCCTACGAGCCCACCGACGCCGACTTGGCCTTCGCCCGGCGTTTCATCGACTGGAACACCCTCGACCACGGCATCCAGCGCGTGGACGCCTGCCGCACGCAGGAAGGCGCGCTGCTCCTCGTCGAGCTGGAGGACCTCAACCCGTACCTGTCCCTGGAACAGGTCTCCGACCGGACCCGTGACTCGTTCGTGGCGAGCATGACGGAATCGGTCCACCGGTTCCTGGATGCCCAGTCCCGCAGCTGAGACTGCCGGGGGCACAAGTCACACGAATCGATCTGCGACACTGGTACGGCCATGCCTAAGCCCGGAGAACTCACTTTCGTTGCCCCCCGCGGAGCCAAGAAGCCGCCGCGGCACCTTGCTGATCTCACGCCTGCCGAGCGTAAAGAGGCGGTTGCCGCGATCGGTGAGAAGCCGTTTCGTGCCAAGCAGCTGTCGCAGCACTACTTCGCGCGGTACGCGCACGACCCGGAGCAGTGGACCGACATCCCCGCGGGATCGCGCGCCAAGCTGCAGGAGGCGCTGCTGCCCGAGCTGATGACGGTCGTGCGGCATCTCTCCACCGATGAGAACACCACCCGCAAGACCCTCTGGCGGCTCTTCGACGGCACGCTCGTCGAGTCCGTGCTGATGCGGTACCCGGACCGGGTCACCATGTGCATCAGCTCGCAGGCGGGCTGCGGGATGAACTGCCCGTTCTGTGCGACCGGGCAGGCCGGTCTCGACCGGAATCTGTCCAGCGCCGAGATCGTGCACCAGATCGTGGACGGGATGCGGGCGCTGCGCGACGGGGAGATTCCCGGTGGGCCGGCCCGGCTCAGCAACATCGTCTTCATGGGCATGGGCGAGCCGCTGGCCAACTACAAGCGGGTCGTCCAGTCCATCCGGGCCCTCACCGACCCCGAGCCGGACGGGCTCGGGCTGTCGCAGCGGGGGATCACCGTCTCCACGGTGGGTCTCGTCCCCGCCATCAACCGGTTCGCCGACGAGGGCTTCAAGTGCCGCCTCGCCATCTCGCTGCACGCACCGGACGACGAGCTGCGTGACACGCTCGTGCCCGTGAACACGCGGTGGAAGGTACGGGAAGTGCTGGACGCCGGGTGGGAGTACGCGGCGAAGTCGGGGCGTCGGCTCTCCATCGAGTACGCGCTCATCCGGGACATCAACGACCAGGCGTGGCGCGGTGACCGGCTCGGGCGGCTGCTCAAGGGCAAGCCGGTGCATGTGAACCTGATTCCGCTGAACCCGACACCCGGCTCCAAGTGGACCGCCTCGCGGCCCGAGGACGAGAAGGCGTTCGTCGAGGCGATCGCCGCCCATGGTGTGCCGGTCACCGTCCGGGACACCCGTGGCCAGGAGATCGACGGGGCCTGCGGGCAGCTCGCGGCCACCGAGCGGTAGTCTGGCGGACGTACGTACATCTTCATATTCCGACAGGGGAGCGCCACAGCGCTGAGAGTGCGGGACAGCCCGCAGACCCTCTGAACCTTGCCCAGGTCATTCTGGGTAGGAAGTTCGGTCACTACTCAAGCTGTTGCGCCCTGCCCGGGATCCGACCGAGGTCCCGGGCAGGGCCGCGTCTCTTCCTGGTCACCCCCAGGAGGAATTCAGTGAGCACCACCACCAGGAAGTTCACGGCCGTGGTCGCGGTCACCGGGCTCGGCCTCGCCGCGCTCGCCGCGTGCGGTTCGTCCGACTCGGGCGACGAGGGCTCCGGGTCCAAGACCGTCACCCTCGTCAGCCATGACTCCTTCGCCTACACCAAGGCCGTACTGAAGGAGTTCGAGAAGGCGTCCGGCTACAAGGTCAAGGTCCTCAAGGACGGCGACGCCGGTACGGCCGTCAACAAGGCCATCCTCACCAAGGACAACCCGCAGGGCGACGTCTTCTTCGGCGTCGACAACACGCTGCTGTCGCGGGCGCTCGACAACGGGCTGTTCCAGTCGTACCAGGCCAAGGGCTCGGACCTGATCCTGCCGCAGTACCGGGTCGACCAGGACAGGCACCGCGTCACGCCCATCGACTCGGGTGACATCTGCGTCAACTACGACAAGGCGTATTTCGACAAGCGGAAGCTGGCTCCGCCGACGTCCTTCGACGATCTGATCAAGTCCGAGTACAAGAACCTGCTGGTCACCGAGAACGCCTCCACGTCCTCGCCCGGCCTCGGCTTCCTGCTCGGGACGGCCGCGAAGTACGGCGACGACGGCTGGCAGGACTACTGGAAGAAGCTCAAGGCCAACGGCGTGAAGGTGGTCGACGGCTGGGAGCAGGCCTACAACGTGGAGTTCTCCGGGTCCGCCGGCGGCAAGGAGGCCAAGGGCGACCGGCCGCTCGTCGTCTCGTACGCCTCGTCGCCGCCCGCCGAGGTCATCTACGCCGACCCGAAGCCGAAGACCGCGCCGACCGGGGTCGCGGACGGCACCTGCTTCCGCCAGGTCGAGTACGCGGGCCTGCTGAGCAACGCGAAGAACAGCAAGGGCGGCAAGGCGCTCATCGACTTCCTGATCAGCAAGCAGTTCCAGGACGACATGCCGCTCAACATGTTCGTGTACCCGGTCCGTGAGGCCGCCCAGGTGCCCCCGGAGTTCGTGAAGTTCGGCCCGCAGGCCGAGAACCCCGAGACCCTCGACCCCGCCAAGATCGCCGACAACCGTGACGAGTGGGTCAAGTCATGGACCTCGCTCGTACTGAAGTAGAGCCCCGCGCCGAGGCGAAGCCGCGCACGCGCCCGCGTACGGGGGGCGCGGCGCGGCTCGCTCTCATGGCTGTGCCCGTCGCGTTCTTCGGGCTCTTCTTCGCCTACCCGGTCGCGGCGATCACGGCACGCGGGCTCAGGATCGACGGGGTCTGGCGGTTCGGGCGGATCGGCGATGTGCTCGCGCAGTCCGACATCCGGCACGTCCTGTGGTTCACGACCTGGCAGGCACTCGCCTCGACCGCGCTCACGCTGCTGATCGCGCTCCCCGGCGCGTATGTGTTCGCGCGCTTCGATTTCAGGGGCAAGCAGGTCCTGCGGGCCGTAGTCACCGTGCCGTTCGTGCTGCCGACCGTGGTCGTCGGCACGGCGTTCCTGGCGCTGCTCGGCCGCGGCGGGCTCCTGGACGAGCTGTGGGGCGTACGGCTCGACACGACCGTGTGGGCGATCCTGCTCGCGCACGTCTTCTTCAACTACGCGGTCGTCGTCCGCACGGTCGGCGGCCTCTGGTCGCAGCTCGATCCGCGCCAGGAGGAGGCCGCACGGGTGCTCGGCGCCTCACGGTTCGCCGCCTGGCGCCGGGTGACGCTTCCGGCGCTCGGGCCCGCCGTCGCGGCCGCCGCGCTCATGGTCTTCCTCTTCACCTTCACCTCGTTCGGCGTGGTGCAGATCCTCGGCGGGCCCACCTTCTCGACGCTCGAAGTCGAGATCTACCGGCAGACCTCGGAGATCTTCGACCTCTCGACGGCCGCCGTCCTGACGCTCGTCCAGTTCGTGGCGGTCGGCGCGATCCTCGCCGTCCACGCGTGGACGGTACGGCGGCGGGAGACGGCTCTGCGGCTGGTCGACGCGTCCGTGACGGCGCGACGGCCGCGCGGCGCCGGGCAGTGGGCACTGCTCGCCGGCGTCCTCGCCACCATCGCCGTCCTGCTGGTGCTGCCGCTCGCCGTGCTGGTCGAGCGATCCCTCGGCGCCCCCGGATTCGGCTATTACAGGGCGCTGACCAGCGACGAGGGCGGCATCTTCCTCGTCCCGCCGATCGAGGCCGTCGGCAACTCGCTGCAGTACGCCCTCGCCGCCACCGCCATCGCCCTGCTGATCGGCGGACTCGCGGCCGCCGCCCTCACCCGCCGGGACGCCGGCCGTCTCGTACGGGGCTTCGACGCCCTGCTGATGCTGCCGCTCGGCGTCTCCGCCGTGACCGTCGGGTTCGGCTTCCTCATCGCGCTCGACGAGCCGCCGCTGGACCTCCGGAGCACCTGGATCCTCGTGCCGCTCGCGCAGGCGCTGGTGGGCGTCCCCTTCGTCGTACGGACCATGCTGCCCGTGCTGCGGGCGGTGGACGGACGCCTGCGCGAGGCGGCGGCGGTGCTCGGGGCCTCGCCGTGGCGGGTGTGGCGCGAGGTCGATCTGCCGATGGTCCGGCGGGCGCTGCTGATCGCGGCCGGGTTCGCCTTCGCCGTGTCGCTGGGTGAGTTCGGCGCGACCGTCTTCATCGCGCGGCCCGACAACCCCACGCTGCCGGTCGCCGTGGCACGGCTGCTCGGGCGGGCCGGAGAGCTCAACTACGGGCAGGCCATGGCACTTTCGACGATCTTGATGATGGTGTGCGCGGTGGCACTGCTCGTTCTCGAACGCCTTCGCACCGACCGGACCGGGGAGTTCTGACCATGCCCGACGCAAAGCTCGAACTCGTTGGCGCGACCGTACGGTTCGGTGGGCGGGCCGTGCTCGACTCCGTCGGGCTCGATGTCGCCGAGCACGAGATCGTGAGCGTGCTCGGGCCCAGCGGCAGCGGCAAGTCGACCCTGCTGCGGGCCGTCGCGGGGCTCCAGCCCCTGGACGAGGGACGGGTGTTCCTGGACGGCCGCGACCTCCACGGTGTGCCCGCGCACAAGCGGGGTGTCGGCCTGATGTTCCAGGACCACCAGCTGTTCCCGCAGCGCGACGTGGGCGGCAACGTGGCCTTCGGACTGCGGATGCACGGCGAGTCGAAGGACCAACAGGCCGTACGTGTGCGGGAGTTGCTGGATCTGGTGGGGCTGCCCGGCGCCCGTGGGCGGGCCGTCGCCTCCCTCTCCGGCGGTGAACAGCAGCGCGTCGCGCTCGCCCGGGCCCTCGCGCCCCGCCCCCGGCTGCTCATGCTCGACGAACCCCTCGGCCAGCTGGACCGCTCGCTGCGGGAGCGGCTGGTGGTCGAACTCCGCGAGCTGTTCGGCGAGTTGGGCACGACCGTGCTCGCGGTCACCCACGACCAGGGGGAGGCGTTCGCGCTCGCCGACCGGGTCGTCGTGATGCGGGACGGCCGGATCGCCCAGTCCGGTACGCCACTTGAGGTCTGGCAGCGCCCGGCCGACGCCTTCGTGGCCCGCTTCCTCGGCTTCGAGAACGTGACCGGGGCGACCGTCAGCGGGGAGGCCGCGGACACGCCGTGGGGCAAGCTGCCGGTGCCCTCGGACGCGCTGCAGGGCGAGGTCGACCTGCTCGTCAGGCCCGCCGGTGTACGCCTCGTACCGGCGGCCGAGGGGCTGCGCTGCACGGTGGCCGCGCGGACGTTCCGGGGCACCCATGTCGCCGTACGCCTGCAGCCTGAGGGCGCGCCGTGGCTGGAGGCGGCGTGTGCGCTGCGGGACGCGCCGGAGACGGGGGACGAGGTCGGGGTGGCGTTCGACGCGGCGGAAATTGTCGTACTCGGGGGACCCCGGGGAGCCTAGGGTGCGGGCCATGACGCTACTTGGGCACGACCGCTACTGCGGCGAAATCGTCGGGCAGACCGCGCTGTTGAGGTCGCATCTCGCCGGGGCCGATCTCGGTGCGACCGTACCGACCTGTCCTGACTGGACGCTGCGGCAGCTCGCTGTGCATGTGGGCGAGGCGCATCGCTGGTCCGAGCACATCGTGCGGACGCGGGCGACGAAGAACGTGCCGGTCGAGGACGTGGCCGATGCCGGAGGGCCGGAGGGCGACGACCCCGCCGCCCTGGACGCCTGGCTCGCGGAGGGCGCCGAGAAGGCCGCCGAGACCTTTCGCATCGCCGGGGCCGACACCGCAGCCTGGTCCTGGGCCTGGGAGCACACGGCCGGGTTCTGGGCGCGGCGCATGACCCACGAGACGGTGGTCCACCGGGCCGATGCGGCGATCGCCGCGGGGGTGACGTACGAGGTGGCGCCGGAGTTCGCCGCCGACGCGATCGACGAGTGGCTGCAGATCGTGCGGTTCGCGCAGGAGAAGTACCCCAACGATGCCGCGCGGGAGCTGCGCGGGGTGGGGCGCAGCATCCATCTCCACGCCACCGATGCGGAGCCCGGTCTGGATGCCGAGTGGCTCATCGAGTTCGAGGACGAGGGGATCGACTGGCGGCGTGGGCACGAGAAGGCGAACGTTGCGTTGCGGGGGCCGCTCACCGAGGTGATGCTCGCCTTCTATCGCCGAATGGCGCCGGATGGTGGGGAGTTGGAGGTTCTGGGGGAGCGGGAGTTGCTGGACTTCTGGCTGGAGCGGGCCACGTTCGACTAGCGCCGGCAGGTTGATGAGTCTGCGGGACGGTGGGGGCTTGTCGCGCAGTTCCCCGCGCCCCTAAAGATTGCGCAGTTCCCCGCGCCCCTGAAAGCCGGTGGTCGAGGCCGGTTTGCCAGGTGCCGGCCGGTCTGGGTTGCTCGCGCCGTTCCCCGTGCCCCGAAAGGGCGGTGGCCCGCCCCCCTCGTAAGGGGGGCGGGCCACGCCTGGTGGAACTGGGTCAATCGGGTGGTGCTCAGTGGTTGTTCGAGGTGCCGCGGCGGCGGAGGGCGAACATGACGCCGGCGCCGGCCGCCACGAGCGCGGCCGCTATTCCGGCGATGGCACCGGTGTTGGAGCTGGAGCCGGTCTCGGCGAGGTTCGAGTCGCCGCCCGCGGGAGACGGGATGCTGCCGCCGGCCGGGGTGCTCTCCGACTCCGAGGGCTCCGAGGGCGCCGGGGACTCGGGCTTCGCGGTGACCGGCGAGGAGGGCTCGTCGGACGGGGACGGGGTGGCCGAAGGCGTCGACGGCTCCTCGGACTTGCAGGCCTCGGACGGGGTGACGAGGTTCGGCTTGATGTCCTCGTCGACCTGCTTGCCGGCCTTGACGTGGATCCGGTACTCCGCGTTCGGCTTCCAGTCCTCCGAGAAGTCGATGGTCACGCCCTCGCGGGAGCCCTTGACCTCCTGGGTGCCGACGAGCTTCTCGTCCGCGCCGTTGGACTCGAGGAAGACCGTGACCGTGGCTGCGGCGCCGGTCGGGTCCTTGTCGGTGACGCTGATGACACCCTTGGCGCCGTCGCACTTGGCGACGGCCGAGAACTCACTGATGTTGCAGGCGAGCGCGTTGCCGGCGAGGCCGAGCGTGAGCGCGGCCGAGGCGGAGGCAACTCCGAGAATGCGCACGGAACGTGCGGTACGGCGAGATATGGACACGATTGCCCTTCACGGGATGCACAAACGAGGGGGGTGGGGGATTGGCTGCGAAGAAACAGCAATCCCAGACGCCTCACAGGTTTATTGGCCCACGTCTCGGGTTGTCAATCCGTCTGTCCGTCTTGACCCCCGGCTTTAGCTTTCATTTACATGCGCCAACCGGATGAGCGCCTCCGGTGCCTCCTCGATCCGGTCGACCAGCGCGATCCGGGACTCCATCGAGCGGTCACGGGCGAGCGCCTGGAGCAGGGGCCAGGTGGGCAGTCGCTCCGTCCAGTGCGCGCGGTTCACCAGCACCATCGGGGTGGGTTCGCCGCGGGACTCGTAGTAGTTGGGGGTCGCGTTGTCGAAGATCTCCTGGACCGTGCCGGCGGCGCCGGGCAGGAACACCACACCCGCGTTCGAACGGGCCAGCAGGCCGTCCTCGCGAGTGGCGTTGGCGAAGTACTTGGCGATGTGCGAGGCGAAGGCGTTAGGCGGCTCGTGCCCGTAGAACCAAGTGGGGATGCCGACAGAGGTGTTGCCCTTCGGCCAGCGCGTACGCACCTCGAAGGCGGCGCGCGCCCAGTCGGTCACCGACGGCACGAACGACGGTGACTTCGCGAGGAGTTCGCACGCCTCGTGAAGCATCGTGTCGTCGTACGGGGCCGCGTACGCGCCGAGGTTCGCCGCCTCCATCGCACCGGGGCCGCCGCCCGTGGCCACCGTGAACCCGGCGCGCGCGAGCGCACGGCCGAGCCGGACCGCGCCGGTGTAGGCCTCCGTGCCGCGCCCGAGTGCGTGGCCGCCCATCACGCCCACCACCCGCGTGCCGCGCAGGAGTTCGTCGAGGGCGTCGGAGATCGCGTCGTCGTGGACGGAGCGCAGCATCGACGCGTAGATGTCGCCGTCGGCCTTCGTCTGCTGGAACCAGGCGTACGCGAGGGCGTCCGGCGTCTCCTCGTACCCCTTGTCGAGCGAGGCGAACAGCTCGTCGGGACGGTAGAGATGACCGCGGTACGGGTCGAAGGGCAGGCCGGGGAGCGGCGGGAAGACCAGGGCGCCGTCGGCACGGACCTTCGCCGCGGCGTTCTCCCGCATCGGGCAGCCGAGGAAGACGGCGCCGGTGGCGTCGCTCGCCAGCAAATCCCTTGTACGGTCCGTCAGATCGACGCACTGGACACGGAAGCCGGCGAGGGTGCCGCGGGACGAGACGACTGCGTCGAACTCCTCCAGCGTCTCGATCTCACGGTCGTTGTGGTGGGCCGCATGGGCGGGGCTCGTCTGCACCCGCCCATGCTAAGCACGGCCGGTTCAGCCCTGAATGGCCGCCGGGTCCATCCACATGATCTCCCAGGTGTGGCCGTCCGGGTCGTCGAAGGCGCGGCCGTACATCTGGCCGTAGTCCTGGGTCTCGCCGCTCGCCGAACCGCCCGACGCGATCGCCTTGTCGACGAGCTCGTCCACCTTCTCGCGGCTCTCGGCGCTCAGACACAGCAGCACCTCGCTGGTCTTCGTCGAGTCCGCGATCTCCTTCTTCGTGAAGTCCGCGTAGCGCTGCTTGTTCAGCAGCATCGCGACGATCGTGTCGCTGATCACGACGGACGCGCAGTTCTCGTCCGAGAACTGCGGGTTGATCGTGTAGCCGAGCTCCGTGAAGAACTTCTTGGAGGCGTCGACGTCGTTCACAGCCAGGTTCACGAAGATCATCTGCTGGTACATGTCCGGTCTCTCCCGTCGCGTTATGTGCTGTTCGGAGGGGTAGACCGGGGGGCCGTCGAAAAGTCATCGGCGTCCCGCGAACTTTTTCGGGCGAGTTCTTCGGGCGAGCCGCGAGCCGCCGGTCGCGAGCCGTCAGCGGGTCAGTGGCAGTGCGGCCAGCTCCGCGACCGCCCAGGTCAGCGGTCCGAAGACGGCGAGCAGGGCACCCGTGCGGAGGGCTGCGGCGCTGCGCAGCGCCGTGGCGGGCGCCCCGAGCCGCAGCAGGGCGGCCGTGGTGTCGGCGCGCGCGTTCCTCGCCTCCACCGCGGCGGTCAGGAGCGTCGCGACGGCGCATCCCGCGACGAGCAGCGCGCCCAGGGTGGTGAGCGGCCCCACGGCGGGGCGCGCGCGGCCATAGAGCGCGGCCATGGCGTACGCCCCCGACGCCACGGCGCACACCACGCCGAGCGGGCGTCCGATGCGGGCCGCCTCCTCCATGGGCACGCGTCCGGCGAGCAGCCGCAGCGCGCCCGGCCGCACCGCCTGGAGCAGCCTGCCGCAGAGGTGCGTGATCGCGGGCCCTGCCAGCGCGAGACCGAACGCGGTGAGCGCCCAGCCGACCAGCACACCGAGGGGCCCGACGTTGAAGCCGCCCGGCAGCTCGGGTCCCGCGAGGGCCGGGGACGTACGGCCGGCGTACGTCTCCACCGCGAGCCCGGCCGCGAGCACCGCGGCGCCCCAGGGGAGGCCGGAGGGGGTGGGGAGGGGGGCCGGGGGGTGTTGGGGGTCCAGCGGGTCCAGGGGGTGACTGGTGCGACCGGGACGGCCGGTGAGATCGGGGCTGGTGTTGCTGCCGTGGCTGCCGCGGCTGTCGGGATGTTGCGAGGCGGTGCGGTGGTCGGCTGCGTCGTGGCCGCCGCGACTGTCGTGGCCGTTGTGCGAGGGTGCGTCGGTGGTGGCGTCGGTGGCGGAGAACTGCTCGCCGCCGGGGCGGGCCTCGACCCTCGCGCGGGCACGCGCGCCGGGGCGGCGGGG
>NZ_JAPWHT010000360.1:0-10752 GCF_027270795.1 Streptomyces sp. ActVer | reverse complement strand
CGACGCAGGACCCTGCCGTCCAGACCGGGTGGAAGGCGCCGCGATCTCGATCTCGCAGCCGTTGCAGGATCCCGCGTCCACACAGCGCACCCGCACCAAGCCGCCGAACTCCTTGGCTGCGGCGGACTGTTCGCCCTCCGGCCCGGGCAGGGCGGGCTCGGTCACCCGCCCGGTGTCGCGGAGGCCCATGAACCCTCCCTGACACGGTGAGGACTTGTCCGCGGGTGTCCACCAGGCCCACCCACGAC
This sequence comes from Streptomyces sp. ActVer, assembly GCF_027270795.1. Lineage (NCBI taxonomy): Bacteria > Bacillati > Actinomycetota > Actinomycetes > Kitasatosporales > Streptomycetaceae > Streptomyces > Streptomyces sp. ActVer. Next base: position 10,504 of record NZ_JAPWHT010000360.1, on the reverse strand, counting down.
CGGAGTTACGTCACTCGGGGGTGAAGCGACCGCCTCCCGCACCACAGAGCATGTCAACTCCCGGGAGGCGTCTGCCGTTCGAGCGCCGCCGTTACGACGGCGGTTTCGCCTGCGTCTGGGCGGCCTGCAGATCGGCGAGAAGTTCGGCCTGCCCGGCGAGCACGCCGGACAGGATGGTGCGGGCAACCCTTAGCAGCTCGGCGATGTGCGGACTGGTCAGCGAGTAGTACACGGTCGAGCCCTCCTTGCGGGTCACCACCAGGTTCGCCCGGCGCAGCACCGCGAGCTGCTGCGACAGGTGGGCCGGCTCGATGCCCACCTCGGGCAGCATCTCCGCCACCGCGTGCTCACGCTCACTCAGCAGCTCAAGAACCCGGATGCGCGCCGGGTGGCCGATCGTCTTGAAGAACTCCGCCTTCAGTTGGTACAGCGGGGTAGTCATCGTGCCGTCCCCTCCCCGGCGGAGCAGTACGGCCGTACCGGCCGGCCCTCGGCGCATCGCGTCCACCCACTCGTCATACACATGCGGCCCATCCTCGCGTGCGGCAGCGGCCCCGCCGAATCCGCGTACGAGAACCGAACCGCCCGGAATCAGCGGTGACGACCTCAATAATTGCTAAGATTAACAACTCCATACGTGATGCGAAGGCGGCCTGCAGGCGAATCATTCCGCGCGTGGCACGGCCGTCGCCTGGTTCAAGTGCCCCGCCTGCCGCCTCACGTGCCGGCCTACGGCGGTCGGCCAGAACGGGCAGTGCCCGCGCTGCGGCGAGGCCCGCATGCCGAAGCTCTAGCTCGGCCGCCGGGCCACGGCATCTACGCCGGACGGCGACCGGAGCTGAGGGCACCGCCGGTCTCACCGGCGCGGTCAACCCCGACTGAACCCGCCGGGCTCACTCGCCCGCGTCGTCTCCGGTCGGCCACCCCGTCGTCCGCCGCTCATGGCGGCCCTCCGGCGGCTCGCGCTACCGGGTGCTGTGCGGCGCGAGCGCACCGGCCAGGTCTGCGTGCACGGGGATGGGCGGGCGGTCCACATCGGGGACGAGGGAACCGTCAGCGGGGATCGCGATCAGTTCCGGGCTACGGCCCGCTGCGGCGAGACGCCGCGCGGTCTCAGTGATCGCCGACCGGCCCTCGGCCGACCAGCTGCGCAGTTCGGTCAGGTCGACGATGACCGGGCCCGCCCCGCGTCCCACCACCCAGCCGACGGCACCCGCGAAGCGGTGGACGGCATTCGGACCAAGGTATCCGGAGACGGACAGGACGCCGAGGTCCTGCTCGACGGTGTAGCGCCACTCGATGGTCGTGGTCGTCAACTTCCTTGCTCGGTCAGCCTGTCGGTTCAGAGGAGGCGGACTCAGAGGGGGAGGGTGATCCAGATGCTCTTGCCCTGACCGTCGGGGTCGCCCCGGACGACCACGCTGCCACCCAGACCGAGGGTGAGCTCCATGACGGTGGCCAGACCTCCCGCCCCGGCGTCGGTGACCGAGGCGCAAAGCGGCGGCTGGTAAGGGTCGCGGTCGTGCACGGCGAAGGCCAGACAGCCCGCGCCCGCCGCACAGATCACGGTCACCTTCGGGGAGAGCACCGCGGCGTGCCGGACGCTGTTGGTGACCAGCTCACCGAGGATCAGCAGGGCCGGATCCACGGCAGGATGGTGCAGGCTTATACCCCACTCGGTCAGGACCCGCTCGGCGGCCTCCCGGGCCGTCCGGGCCGCGGACGGCTGCGCGGGCAGCGTGAACACGTGCCGGTGGGGCAGGGTTTCGAGCCGGGTGCTCATCACGCCTCCGCGCGGGCGAGGCGGAATCCGGTGACTGTCTTGGGGTGCAGGCGCAACAGGGTGTCGTGCGGGCCGTGACGCCGGCCGGCGAGGGTTCGCTGACAGTGGGCGACCTCGTCGGGATCGGTGATCACATCGACCCGTCCGGCGACGGTGACGGTCCAGCCGGTGGCGGTCGCCGCGCGGACCTCGTCCACGTGGTACGTCACGGTGGCGGGCACCACGGCGGCCTGGGCGGGCGTGCGCACCACGAGACGGCCGTACTCCCACGTGTGCCGGCCGGGCCGGATGACGGTCGGCTCCCGTTGCGGGTAGACCAGTCTTCCCGGTGCGCTGCCCTCCAGCAGCCACAGGGCCTCGGCACCCGAGACCTCAACCATGCGCAGCGACGGGGGTGGCGTGCTCATCCGACGGTCTCTTCTGTTTCCAGGCCGACGGGCCGGGACTTCTGGGCGGGGAGAAGCGGTATCACGCCGACGCATTCCAGGTGGGTGCGCGCGCCCTGGATCGCCTCGGGGGTCGTGGCGTACTCGCGCCCCTCCAGGCGCAGCAGCTCCAGCGCGCCGAGCGAGTCCAGTACCTGGCGCTGGCCGGAACGGATCCCGGACGTCATCACCACGATGCCGCGCCGATTGAGCTTCTCGATGGCGTCCTTGAGGACGAGGGCGCCGGTGGCGTCGATGGTCGTGACTCGGGACATGCGCAGGATGACGACGCGGACGTCGGCGACCTCGGCCAGTTCGAGGAGGAACCGGTGGGCGGCCGCGAAGAACAGCGGTCCGTCGACGCGGTAGGCGACGATGTGCTCTGCGAGCAGGGCGTGCTCCTCGGCACTGTGGTCGCCCCGGTCGAGCGGGACCTGGTCCAGGCGGGCCTGCTTGGCCACAGTGCGCAGCGCGAGCGCGCCCGCGACGACCAGGCCGATGATCACGGCGTAGACGAGGTCGAGCGCAAGCGTGGCCACGGCGGTGAGGATCAGGATCAGTGCGTCGGAGCGGGTGGCCCTGGCCATGGCCCGCAGCGAGCCGACCTCGACCATCCGGATCGCGGTGGCCAGCAGCACGCCTGCGAGCGCGGCAAGCGGAATCCTGGAGACGAGGGGGGCCGCAGCGAAGACGATCGCCGCGAGGATCGCGGCGTGGACGAGGGCCGCCAGCCGGGACCCGGCGCCGGTACGGACGTTGACCGCGGTGCGGGCGATCGCGCCGGTCGCAGGTACGCCGCCGAACAGCGGGGCGGCGATGTTGGCCAGGCCCTGGCCGAACAACTCGCGGTCCGGGTCGTGCTGCTGGCCCACCGTCATGCCGTCGGCCACCGAGGCCGACAGCAGGGACTCCAGGGCGGCCAGCGCCGCCACCGCCACCGCCGGGGCGAGCAGTGAGCCGAGCGCGCCCGGGTCCAGGAAGGCCAGGGACGGTGCGGGCAGGCCGGACGGCAGGTCACCGATCGGCTTCGCGGCGTCCAGGCCGGCCATCTGGGCAACGACGGTGGCCACGATCACCGCGAGGATGGAGAAGGGGATCGCGGGGCGCCGGCGGGCCCCGATCAGCATCACGGCGGCGACCGCCAGCGCGAGGGCGACAGCGGTCCAGTTCGGGTTCTTCGCGAACTCCGCCAGGGCGCGCCAGGTCACCACGAGGACGCGGTCGCCCTCGAGCTTGGGCACCCCAAGAGCGTTCGGGATCTGCTGCAGGCCGATGACGCAGGCGATGCCGAGGGTGAAGCCCTCGACGACGGGCGCAGGCACGTACTGCATGTACTTCCCAGCCCTGAGCAGGGCGAGCGCGACGAGCATCACGCCCGCCACCAGCCCCACCGTGAGCACCCCGGACGGCCCGTGCTCCGCGACGATCGGCACCAGCACCACGGTCATCGCGCCCGTCGGCCCGGACACCTGCAGATTCGAACCACCGAACACCGCGGCGAGCGCACCGGCGACGACCGCGGTCGCCAGCCCCGCCTCGGCACCGAGCCCGGAGGAGACGCCGAAACCGAGCGCGAGCGGCAGCGCGACGATCGCCACCGTGAGGCCGGCCAACAGGTCGCGGCGCGGGTCACGGCGCATCTCCGCCAGATCCAGACGGCCGGGCAACAGCGCAGTGAGCCGGGCCACCGCCTGGCCGGACAAGACCTTCATCGCGCGGCGACCCCGACTTCCCGCAACTCGGCCAGCAGCTCGTTCCGACCGGCCAGCATCTCGGTCAGAATCCGGCGCGCGGCCCCCATCAGGTCGGCGACGTCTCCACCGGCGAGCGCGTACACCACCGTCGAGCCCTCGCGCCTGGAACTGACGATGCCCGAGCGGCGCAACACCGCCAGCTGCTGGGAGAGGCCGGAGGGCTCCACCTCGATCGCGGCCAGCAGCTCCCGTACCGGCAGCGGCCCGTCCTGCAGGAGCTCCAGCACTCTTATCCGTACGGGATGCCCCAGCATCCGGAAGAACTCGGCCTTGGCCTGGTACAGCGGAACGGACACAATCCCTCGGCTTCCCCGGCAACGCCCCGCCCGGGGCAGACGCGACAGACCGTGCCCACGGCTACTTGCAGACACAGCCAACACAGCATCTAATCAATTGCGAACTTTTGCAATTCAGCATCCGATGCTTCCCGGCGCGCCCCGGCGAGCGGGGCGAAAGGCTCAGCCCTTCTTGACCACGGTCGACAACTCGTCGTCCGCGGAACGAGATCGGCAGCCTGGCGCCCTCGGCCAGTTGTCCGCCGACTCGCACCTCACCGAGTGGTTCGTGCCCCGAGCCGGTAAGGTCTGCCCCGCCCTGAGGCGTCCACACTCGCTCGACCACCATGCGGCCTTCGGTGAGCGTGCCGGGCGGCCATGCGGCGTGCGCCAAGGGCGAGGGCGGGGAGCGACGCGGCGCGGTTACGACGGCCAGCATGGACTCGTCGATCAGGGGCCCCTACGCGTACGTGAGCCGGGCGTCGGCGGGCACGATGTCGCCCTCGACGGGCAGCAGGACGTCGCCCGGCGCCACCGCCGAGGACGGCGCCGCCGTCTCGACGCCGTCCCGCCGTACGCGTGCGCTCGGTGCCGACATCGCGGCGACCGCCTGATCGGCCCTGATCTCCCGCATCACACCCACGGTCGTGTTCACCACGCCGACGAGTGCAACCACGACGGAGTCGGCGTGGTCGCCGATCCGCCAGGGTCAGAGCGATGGCGGCGAGCAGCACCATGATCAGTGGGTCGCAGGGCTGGGCCGCCACTCATGCGTACAGAGGAACGGCTCGTTCGGCAGCCACTGCGCATGGACCCCATCGAGTCAGGCGACGCTTCGCCCCCTCATGGCTCAGGCCGGTGTCCCCGTCGCCCGGTGCCGACGCGGTGCCGGGCCGGCGGGACGACGCGGGCAGTCCCGTCCGGTTCCCGTTCTCCCGCCGGCTCAGCCGTGCCGGGACTCGGGCACGGTGATCACCGGGCACTCCGCCCGGTGCAGCAGGCCATGGACCACCGACCCAAGTTTCATTCCGGAGTACCCCCCTCGCCCGTGCCTGCCGACGACGACCAGCAATGCGTCGGCCGAGGCCAGAGCCAGTTCCTCCACCGGGTGGCCTCGCACCACGTCACGGATGATCTTCACATCTGGGTACTTCTCCGCCCACCCTGCCACGGTCTCGGACAGGATCCGGCGCCGCTCGTCGAGCCCCGCCGCTTCGTCTCCGAAGGACACGACGGGCCGCCGCCACACCCACACGGCGCGCAGGGCAGCGCCATGCAGCGCGGCCTCTTCCACTGCGAACTCCACGGCGGCCCGGGACGATTCGCTTCCGTCGACACCCACGACGAGATGGGGATGCCGCTCGCCCACGTGCTCCGGCTCCCTGACCACGACCACCGGGCAGTCCGCCCGGGCACTGACCGGAACGGCCACCGAACCCGCACTGAAAAACTCCTCCGGCCGAGTGAGCCGACGGGAACCGACGACGACCATCCGGGCCCGCTCCGCCTTCTGACAGAGCACCTCGGACGGCATACCGTCGAGCAGTTCCGTCACCACGGGCACTTCCGCGTGCAGCGCCCGCACCGTGGCGACCGCCTCGGCGAGAGCATCATGGCCCTGGGCCCGGAGCATCTTCAGACGCCAGGGCGTGTCGATGTGCTGCCCGCCGGGCAGGGGTGGCACCGCCAGCACCAGCCGGAGGGGCAACCGTCTGCGGACAGCCTCGTCGACCGCCCAGGCGAGCGCCGTCACCGACTGCTGGCGCGGGTCGATCCCGACGATGACCTCATTGCGTACAGCGGTGTTCTCCATGGCTCCTCCTGCCGCTTCATGCCCTCGTGGGGAACGGACTGCGACGAGTGGGATCGGCGTCGCCGTGAATGCCCTCGGCCATGCCTCTTCGAGTGGCGCTGGGACGGGACACACCGTTCACGCTGTCGCCGCCGCCGCATGTGAGCAAGGGCCGGTAAGCCTCCGTCCAGTGGCCGAAGGTCCTGTATGTCGCCCGTCCCGTTCCATTCTTTCGCCGGACGGGCTCGTCCGCCGCCCCACGCGACCGGTGCCGCGGAACCCGGCGTTCTCGTCAGTGGGCGGACGGCAGAGCAGCCGGAGTTCCGGTGGTCGCGCCGCCGTCCAGGACGAACTCGGTGCCCGTCGAGTAGGTGGCCTCGGCGACGATGAACACGACCATGCGGGCGACCTCCTCCGGCTCCCCGAAGCGAGGAATGGGCTGTCCGGAGGCGAACGACTCGTCGATGTCGGCCGTCATGGCGGTATGTACGACACCGGGATGGACGGAGCAGACCCGAATCCGGTCGGCGCCGAGTTCCAGCGCCGCGGTCTTCGTCAGTCCGCGCAGTCCCCATTTGCTGGCCACATACGATCCGACGCCGGCGTAGCCGGTCAGCCCCGCGCTGGAGGACATGTTCACGATCACGCCACCGCCTGCCCGGCGCAGCGACGGCACAGCGGTGCGGATGCCCAGCCAGGCGCCCTGCAGGTTGACGTCGACGACCCGGCGGAACGACTCCAGGGTCTGTTCCTCGATGGTGGCCCACTCGACGATTCCCGCGTTGTTGACCAGCACCGAGACCGGTCCCAGCTCACGTTCCGTTTCCGACACCACCGCCTTCCAGCCTTCCTCGCTGGTGACGTCGAGGTGCGTGTAGCGCGTCCGGCCACCGAGTTCCGCGGCCAGCGCCGCGCCCTCTGCGTCCAGGACATCGGCGACCACCACGGCGGCGCCCTCGGCCGCGAGCAGCCGCACGATCGCGGCTCCGATCCCCCGTGCTCCGCCGGTGACGATCGCCACCTGCTCGGTGAACCGTTCCATCATGACCTCCTGCGATCAGGTTTTCGACAACGAGTCCCGCAGCAGGCATCGGTCGCCGCGCGCTACGCCTCAAGCGCCCGGGTGGGTCGACTGTTCGCGATCGCCCAGGTCGAGGAAACGGAAGCGCACCGCACGCTCGAGGTGCTTCGAGCGATGGCCGACGCGGTCGAGGGCGAGCTGGGCGCGCCTCTTCCCTGGCAGGTCCCGCTGCGGGCCGGTCGCCGCCGAACTCGGCATGGCGCCCAGACCTTCCATCTGCTCGGCCGGGGAAAAGACGTTGAGTGTCGGCCCGCTCGCTGCAGGCCGGGCAGGTGACTCCGAACGTGGCGGTCAACAGGCCGCGGGCACGGGCGTCTTAACGGGTCACGCCCTCGTCGACGGTGTGAGGATCAGTACTTTCCCTGACCCCGCCTCCTCGATCGTTCACCTGTGCGTTCAGAACTGCCGAGCGGTGCTTCGAGCCCGAGGGCCCGGTCGGCCCGTCACGAGGGCCGGTCAGCCCCTGCCCCGGACGTCGTCCTGCGCCAGAAGCTGGCGGTGGAGAAACACGGAGCCGCCTTGGAAAGGGAGCGCCGCCATGACCGCCACCTCGGCCCCTGCCGTACTCGACCGGGACGGACCGCTGGTCGCCGCGCTGATGGCATGGGGACGGACAATCATCGGGCCGACCGTCGGAGACGGCCCGATCGTGCCGGCCGAGCCGGCCTCGGCAGACGCTCTCCCCCACGGCTGGGGCGTCGAGCCGGACGCCGGACGTTACCGGCCGGTCCGCCGTGAGGACCAGGCCGCCTTCGCACACAGCGCCGACTCGCAGTCCTGGAAGAACTTTCCGCACCCCGAGCGGGAGTGGTTGTGGAGTTCCGACCGGGCGCCCGAGAGCGGCGGACACTCCTACACCGCTCATGAGCCGCAGGCACCGTCGTACGCCTTTCTCGGCGTCCGCCCCTGCGATCTGCGGGCCATTACGATCCAGGACCGGTTGCTGACCGGCTCCACCGCCCGCAGCCACTGCAGGCAGTGGCTCACCCAGAAGCTCTCCACCTGGCACGACCAGTTCGGCACGTACGGATGCGTGGGCTGCGGCCGCCGTATCGCCTGGAGCCCGGCCGGCATCGACGTGACGAAGGAAGTCGCCGCGCTGCACGCCGAACACACAGCACCCGGAACGGAGACGCCCTGATGCCTCCCTCGATCACGCTGCGTATGAACCACGCTCTCCCCGCCGAGCACCGCGACCGGCTGCTGCGAGTCGGCCGCGAGGTGGACTTCCCGCAGGGCGCCCGCCTGTTCGAGGAGGGCGGGCGCGCCGACCGCTTCTGGATCGTTCGCGACGGCACTGCCGCCCTTGACATGCGTCTACCCGGTCGCCGTCCACCGGTCATCGAGACGCTGGGCGTCGGTGACCTGGTCGGCTGGTCCTGGCTGTACGAGCCGTACGTCTGGCAGCTGGGCGCCGAGACCGTCACGCCTGTGCATGCCTACGAGTTCGACGCCGTCGCCGTCCGTCTGATGTACCTCGATGACCCCGAGTTCGGGCGTGCCGTTGAGCACTGGGTCGGGCGAGTGCTGGCCCACCGGCTGAACGCGGCCCGCGCCCGGCTGGTCGACCTGTACGGGACGTACGGGACAAGGGAAGCGCGATGAGCACCGTACCACTCCCCCATCGTGTGGTGACCCGCCTGCCGGAGACCGCGGACACGGCCACACTGCGACTGGAACCGGTCGGCGCGGCCTGGCTTCCTGCCGGGACGGTTCGCGATGGTGCACTGCTTGGGCCGTGTGCCCCCGGTCGCGGGCGTCGGACACGGCGCCGCCGAGGCACCGCGCGGGCTGCTCTACCACGGCTGCGAACTCGACGTCGAAGGCGTCGTCGCCAGGGCGCGATCGAGGACGACCTGCGGCGACTGGCCCAGTCGGCCATCGTCGAACACGACGTGAACGACCACGAGTTGACGACCCTGTGCGAGCGGGCGATCCGCAACCACGACCCGCGCATCTCGTGCTCGGCCCACTTCCTCGACCTGACGGTCGTCCGCACCCAGGGGGACACTCCGGGAGGCTGTGATGCCTGAATCTCCGTACACCGTAAGCGAAGTGATGACGCACACCGTCGTCGCCGTCGGCAGCGAGGCGCCCTTCAAGGAGATCGTCGGACTGCTCGACCAGTGGAAGGTCGGCGCCCTCCCGGTGCTGGCCGGGGAGGGCCGGGTCGTCGGAGTGGTCTCCGAGGCCGATCTGCTGCACAAGGAGGAGTTCCGCGACACCGACGAGGGCGACCTCGCTGAGCGCGCCAAGGCGGGTGCGGTGACCGCGGACGAGCTGATGAGCACGCCGGCCGTGACCGTGCACGCGGACGCGACGATCGCCGAGGCCGCCCGCATCATGGCCCGTCGGCACGTCAAGCGACTGCCGGTCGTGGACGGCTCCGGCATGCTGCAGGGCGTGGTCAGCCGCGGTGATCTGCTCAAGGTGTTCCTGCGGCCCGACCAGGAAATCGCCGAGGAGGTCCGGCACGGTGTCCTGAACCGGATGCCGATCACCACCGCGCTGACGGTCGAGGTGAGCGAGGGCGTGGTCACGCTGGGCGGTTCGCTGCCCGAGCGCGGGCTCGTGCCCGTGCTGGCCCGGGCCGTGCGGGCGGTCGAGGGGGTCGTCGACGTCCGGCTCGACCTCACGCGCCGATGAAGTACCTCGACGAGTGCCGCGATCCCGTCCTCGCCCGGCGGCTGCTGGGCGAGCTGCGGTAGCCCGCCACGCGCCCCTGGCGGATCATGGAGGTGTGCGGCGGCCAGACCCCCACTCTGGTCCGCCTGTGCATCGACGAACTGCTGCGGGCCGGCATGTGGATGACGGCCCGGGCCGCCCGGTCTGCGTGACCCCGCCGGGGGCCCTGGGCCGGGCCATGACCGTGGCCGGCCGCCCCGGCGTGATCCTCACTGCGGCACGGGCGTCCGCGTGCGCGGCGTCGGCGTGGGCGGCCTCGATGTGGATCAGCTCAGTGTTCCGGGCCCCGGTCGGTTCAGGTCCCGAGTCGGCACCGTGCGCAAGCTGGTGCGGGGGTGTCCTCCCGCCAGGGACGTCCGGGTGACCTCCAGTTCCGCGCGGTGACCGCCATCCGCGCGTCGACGGCCGCCTTGCCGAGCCGCCCGGGCCGGTGTTCCCCCGGGCGCCACTGCTCGGCGCGCAGGGGCCCTTCCTGACGGGCACGCAGGATGCGCGGATTCTGGTCGAGGACGCCGACCCCAGAGGGGCCGGTTGTTTTGTGGAAGGGGGCCTGGAGGCCCTGTGCCGGCCTCCGGGTCGGGGCGATGGTGGGCACAGGAGACATGGTTCGCGCACCGTGGGAGGCAGTCATGGACGACCGAGACGCTCGCGGAGCCGGAGCCGGAGCCGGGGCCGGGGCCGCGTCGGCGGAGGCACGCCACTCCGGGCC
>NZ_JAPWHT010000035.1:0-39470 GCF_027270795.1 Streptomyces sp. ActVer | reverse complement strand
TTCGCGCGTACGTGTGCAGGAGCAGGAGCAGGAGCCGCAGCCGGAGCGGTCAGCGGGCGGTGCTCAGCCAGGGCAGCGGGTCCATGTACTGGCCGTCGAGGAGGACCTCGAAGTGCAGGTGGGGCCCCGTCGACAGGCCGGTGGAGCCGACGAGCCCGATCGGGGAGCCGGCGGTCACGGTCTGGCCCGCCGTGACCTGGAGGGCCGACAGGTGACTGTAGGTCGTCTGCAGCCGCTTGCCGCCGATCGTGCCGTGGTCGATCACCACACGGATGCCGTACGCCGAGGTCGTGCCCGCGAACTCGATCCGGCCGTCACGCGCGGCGGAGACCTGTGCCCCTTGAGGCGCGCCGAAGTCCACTCCCGTGTGGAGCTTGGTGACCCCGGTGAGCGGATGCGTACGCGATCCGAAGGACGAGGTGACCGTGAGTGTGCCGACGGGATGGGTCAGTATGGCGGCGGCGTTCTGGCCGCCGTTCTGCTCGGGGTTTCGACGGACGAGTGCGTCGTACCGCGGAAGCCGTGCCTTGACCTTTTCGAGGAATGTGCGTGCGTCGGCGGGAACACGGCCCGCCTGCTTCACGGTGTCCGTCCCGACCGTGTAGGCGGCGAGCGTGAGGTCCACGAGGTTGCCGCTGACCGTTCCCTCGGTCCTGAGGCCGGTCACCTTCTCGGCGAGAGAACAGTCCTGCCGGCCGAGGGCCATGATGGCGTCCTCCGGATCGCGCGGCGAGGAACGGCCGTTGGAGTTGTCGTCCCGGCCCCAGGTCCGCCACTGGGCGTCCGTGAAGCCTGCGATCCCCTGCTGAGACAGGCTGGCGCTGTCGTTGCTCCACCCGGAGAGCTGATCGATCTGAGCGGCGAGGAGGGAGGGAGTGACGACCGTGCAGGCTTCGGCCGCCTTGCGCAGCCAAGGGACGTACGAGGCATCGACGTTGGCGACGGACGTCTGTGCCGGTTCCGACCCCTCGGACTGGTCGGGGGAGAGCCCGCCGGTCAGGGCCAGATATCCCGACACCCCGATCAGCGCCAGCAGACTGGGCGCCACGATCAGGGCGAAGGGTCCGGGACCGCGGCGCCGCGGCCGTTGCTTCTCGTCCGCGGGCGGCACCGCCGACAGGTGCTCATGCTCCGGCTGTTCATCATCGATGACGTCCTCGGCCACCACGACATCCGCCGGCCCGTCCGGCCCGGCATGATCTGCCGACTCTGTACGTGTCCGGTGGCGACTGAACGCCCCTTCGGCGCCGACTCGTTCGGCCGTGCCCGTCGCCTCGTGGACGGCTGCCGCGCCTTCCCTCTCCTCGGTCACGTGCCGGGCTGGCTGCGCGGAGGTAGTGCGGACGGGCGTGGTGTCGACGGAATGTTCATGCTCACATCGGGACGCTAACGGCCCCTCAACCGCACGTCACCGGCCATCGAGGCACACTGGCCTGCCCGAAGGGGCAGTTTCGATGTTCGACGGCATACACGCAGAGCACGCTGCAGGGGCCCCAGCCACCCCACAAACTCAGGCTTGCCGCCGTGCTCCCGGGTCTGGGACCATCACTGACTCCGCGCCCGCGGCCGTCAGGTCGCAGTAACAGGCCGCGGCAGTCAAGGAGGTCCCGTGCACAGACGGTGGCTGTTCATCGCGGCGGCCGGGGCGCTCATCGTTGCCTCCTTGATCGTGGGGCTGGTTGTCGACCACAAGGGCGACACCGGGGACGCCGAGGCCAAGCCCGTCGCCGGTACTCAGGCGGATGTCCCGCCCGCGACCGTGTCTCCGACCGCGTCCGCCGGCGCGACCGAGGCTTCGGCGACGCCGTCGGCCAAGCGCACTCCGCGGAAGGAGTCCGCCAGCCCGACCGCCACGTCGGCGAAGCCCTCGGCCGCGGACACCCCGCGAACCGGGTCCGCCGCCGCGCCGTTGGCGGGACGCATACGGCCCGGTGCCACCTACCGAGGCGTCGCCACGTTCTACGACGCGGACGGTTCGGGCGCCTGTATGTACGACGCGAGCGGTGACGTCATGACCGCGGCGATGAACAGCACCGACTACGAAACCGCCAAGGCGTGCGGGGCGTACGTACTCGTCCGCGCGGCCAACGGGGCCTCCATCACGGTTCGCATCACCAACGAATGCCCGGGCGACTGCGCACCCGGTCAGATCGACCTCAGCGCGGAGGCCTTCGCCAAACTCGCCCAGCCCTCGGCCGGCAAGATCCCGATCACCTGGACGCTGTCGAGCCCGAGTGCCGCAGGCACGGTCTCGGTCCGGTACAAGACCGGGTCCAGCCGCTACTGGTGCGGCATCCAGGTCATCGGTCACCGCAATCCGGTGGCCCGGCTCGAAGTACGCGCGGGCAGCGGCTGGCGTCAGCTGACGCGCGCCGAATACAACTACTTCATCTCCGACGACGGCACCGGGTGCGGCGGCGCGATCAGGGTCACGGACATCTTCGGAGAGCAACTCACGCTCAACGGGGTCGCGTTGACGGCGAACGCCGTGCAGTCGACCCGGGCCCAGTTCGCCAAGCGCTGACCCGGGCCGGTCCTTCGGCCACCCCGTTCACGCGGACGATGCCCGGGCTCCGACCAGCCAACTGGCCGCGGTGAAGCGGACTTCCGCGCCTTGCACGAAGGGGTCGAAGGCGGCGCGGACCGTTTCGAGGACCCGCGCGCGGGTCTGCTCGTCCGCCTCGCCCAGGATCAGGCCCAGTGGACCGAACCGGGAGAAGTAGCGGATCAACTCGCTCTCGGGGAGCGTGCAGGTCACGTCCCTCGGCCGGATGTCGATCCCGGTCCAGCCGGCCTCCTCCAGGATGCGCCGGATCCTGTCGGCGTCCGCGAAGGCGAACTGCCCCGGCTCGTCCGGCCGACGGGCGGGGAGGTTCGGAAGGAGCGGCGCCGCGGCGCGTTCGGCCGTCGTCATGAACGGATTCTCCGCCGGGCCGCGCCACGCGATGAACCTGAGCACGGCCCCGTCCTTCGCGGCACGCCGCAGGTTCGCGAAGGCTCGGACGGAGTCCTTGAAGAACATGACGCCGAAGCGCGACATGACCGCGTCGAAGGTGGCGGGCTCGAACGCGTACTCCTGCGCGTCGGCGTGGATGAAGGACGCTTGCGTATCCGTCTGCTCGGCGCGCGCCCGGGCCGCGGTGAGCATCGGCTCGGAAATGTCGACGCCGACGACGTGCCCTGCCGCACCGAGCCGCCGCGCCACGGCAAGCGTGGTGGAGCCGGTGCCGCAGCCGACGTCGAGCACGCGGTCTCTCTCACCGAGCACGCGGTCTCTCTCACCGAGCACATGGCCTTCCCGATCCGCGGACATCGCTTCGACGAGGAGGTCTTCGAAGGGCCTGAGCACGCCCTCCACCAATGACTGCGCCTCGACCCAGGCATTGGCGGCGGGCCCGTTCCAGCGTGCCGCCTGCTCGTCATCGGTCCTGTGCGTGGCGTCCATGTCCGTCTCCTCTGCCTGTCCTCTGCTTGCCTTCAACGGGCCTCGGTGAGAGCGTGCTACTTCAAGTCGACTTGAGGTCAAGAGAATGACAGACCTGGACATCTCCGAGGTGGCGCACCGCGCCGGGGTTCCCGCCTCGACGCTGCGGTTCTACGAGGAGAAGGGGCTGATCGCCCCGACCGGCAGGCGGGGCCTGCGCCGTCAGTACGATCCCGGCGTACTGGAGCGCCTGGCGCTGATCGCGTTGGGGCGGACCGCCGGGTTCTCGCTCGACGAGATCGCGCGCATGATCGCGCCCGACGGACAGCCACGCATCGACCGGCAGATGCTCACGGACAAGGCGGAGGAGCTGGACAGGACGATCCGCGAACTCGGCGTACTGCGCGATTCCCTGCGGCACGCCGCCGTCTGTCCCGCGCCGAGCCATACGGAATGCCCCACCTTCCGCCGCATTCTCAAGGCCGCCGTCTCCGGCGTTGTCGGAGTCCCGAGGAAGCGGGCTCCGGGGCCACCGTGACCCCGGTACCCCGCGTAGGCAGCGCGAACACGCCGGGGCGCGGCTTGTAGGGCGCGTCCCATGTCGGACGCTTCGCCCCGCCCCGAGCCGTTCACACCACACACCGATCCCGCGGTGCTCGAAGACCTCCGTACGCGGCTGCGCGCGACGCGCTGGCCGGATGCGCCCGAGGACGCCGGGTGGTCGCTCGGTACCGACATCGCCTACCTTCGCGAGCTGATCGCCTACTGGGCGGACGGGTTCGACTGGCCCGCGCAGGAGGCGGCGCTCGCCCGACTGCCCCGCTTCCGCGTCCCGCTCGGCGGCCTGGGCATCCACTTCGTACACGCCAGGGCAGTCGCGCCGACCGGGCCCGCCCTGCCGCTCGTCCTCAGCCATGGCTGGCCGGACTCGTTCTGGCGCTATACGAAGGTCGTCCCGCTCCTCACCGATCCCGGCGCGCACGGCGCCGACCCCGCCGACGCGTTCGACGTCGTGGTGCCGGACATGCCGGGCTTCGGGTACTCCGACCGCCCCGCCGGCCCGCCGCTCGACACCATCGCCGTCGCCGGACTCTGGGCCGAGCTCATGAGCGTCCTCGGCTACGAGCGGTTCGGTGCGGCGGGCGGGGACATGGGCAGCCACGTGAGCCGCTACCTCGCACTTGAGCACCCCGAACGGGTCGTGGCCGTGCACCGTACGGACGCGGGCCTGCCCGTCCTCACCGGCGACCCGGCGGAGCTCACGCCCGAGGAGCGCGCCTGGTTCGAGTCCGCCGCGGCCTGGGGCCGGGCCGAGGGCGCCTACGGAGCCATGCAGAGCACGAAGCCCCAGACCGCCGCCGTCGGGCTCACCGACTCGCCGGCCGGGCTCGCCGCGTGGATCGTCGAGAAGCTCCGGGCGTGGAGCGACTGCGACGGCGACATCGAGCGGGCGTTCACCAAGGACGAGATCCTCACCAACGTCACGCTCTACTGGCTGACGGGGACGATCGGTTCGTCGATGCGTGTGTACAACGCGAACGCCGCGATCCCGGCCGCGCAGCGCACCCGCCGGGTCGAGGTGCCGTCCGGCTTCTCGCTCTTCCGCGGCGACGTCGTCCGCCCGCCGCGGGCCTGGCTCGACCGCACCACGAACGCCGTACGCGTGACCGAACCCCCGCGCGGCGGCCACTTCGCACCGTTCGAGGAGCCCGAGCTGTACGCGGAAGAGGTGCGCGCGTTCTTCCGCCCGTTCCGGGCAGCGGCGGCAGCCGCCGCATCGGGCTGAGGGCGCGGCCGCCCAAAGCAGACCGGCACACCGGCCTGCTCCTGCGCTCGGACAGGCCGTGGCATGCCAAGAAGCCACGGCCTACCAGGCCGCACGGCCCACCAACCCCGCCCGACGGCCTACCGAGCGCCCACCAGCACCTCCGCGGCGGCCACCCCGGAAGCAGCGGTGGCGCCATGGGTGAAGATCTGAACCGCCCCCGGAACAGCGGCACTCGGCAGCCCCATCTCCACGACGATCGCGTCTGGACGCGCCGCGATGAGGTCCGCGAGGGCGCGGGCCATCCACTCGTGCCGGGAGGCGTCCCTGACGACAACGACCAAGGGGCGCCCGGCGGCAGGCTCCAGCGCGCAGGTCTTGAGGGCGCTCATGGCAGCGGTCCGCGAGTCCAACTCCTGGTGCCGCACCCGGGCGGTGGTCGTGCCGGGCAGCCGCTCGCTCAGCGGGGCGGCGACACCCCACGGTGTCTCCTTGCCGATGGCCAGGTTGGTGGTCGCCACGAACTCCACCACGTGTGGCGCGGCGGACAGGGGCAGGGCGTCCCGTGCCGCTCCGGCCAGCCGGATGGCGCGACGCGCGGCCGTGAAGCCGATGTCGTTGCTGATCGCGACGACGGTGTCGGCCTGGACCAGGCCGGCCGACCAGTCGGCGAACTCCCATACACGCCCGGCCGCTTCCTCCAGCCGCTCCCGGGTGAGGTCACCGGAGACCACGGCGTCGGCGAGGGCGCCGGCGAGGAGGCCGACGGTGGCCTCCTCGGCGTTCTCGCCGCCGACACAGACCGCGTCGGCACCGGCGGCGACCGCCTTCACCGTGGCGCCGTCGATCCCGTAGAGGTCGGCGACGGCACCCATCTCGATGGCGTCGGTGACCGTCATCCCCTCGAACCCGAGCTCCCCGCGGAGCAGGTCGCCCAGGATGCGCGGGCTGAGCGTGGCGGGCAGGCCGGGATCGTACGCGGGCACCAGGAGGTGGCCGCTCATCACCGCGCGAACACCCGCGTCCAGGGCGGCCCGGAACGGTGGCAGGGCCTGCGCGGCGATCTCTTCGCGGTCGGCACCGTACGTGGGCAGGCCGTGGTGTGAGTCGACGGCGACGTCGCCGTGACCGGGGAAGTGCTTGGCGCAGGCGGCGACGCCGGCCGACTGGAGCCCCCGGATCCACGCGGCGGTGTGCCGGGACACCACCTTCGGGTCGACGCCGAAGGACCTGACCCCGATGATCGGGTTGTCGGGGTTGGAGTTGACGTCCGCGCTGGGCGCGTAGTCGAGACTCACGCCGATGGCGCGCAGTTGGCGGCCGAGGCCCGCGGCGACGGACTCGGTGAGTTCGGTGTCGTCGACGGTGCCGAGGGCGAAGTTGCCCGGTCGGGTGGAGCCGGTCGCGGACTCGATCCGGGTGACGTCGCCGGCCTCCTCGTCGATCGCGATGATCAACTCGGGGTTTTCCGCGCGCAGTTGCGCGGTCAGTCGGGCGACCTGGTCCAGCGAGACGATGTTGCGGGAGAAGAGCACGACGGATGCGAGCCCGTCGCCGATCTCGCGCAGAACCCAGTCCGGTGCCTCGGTGCCCACGAACCCCGGCTGCAGGACGGAGAGCGCCAGCCGCCGCAACTCCTTGCTGTGCTTGCTGGAGACCATCGAGTGCGTTCGCCTTTCGGGTAGGGCCCGCGCGTCGGTGCCGCCGATGACGACGCATCGACACCACGGCACAGCTTGGTACAGACCAATGAGTCTCCGCTCAGGCTAACCGCTTGTGTCAAGAGGTGCGTTGGGTCGCTGCGTGGGTGCCACCCTGGGGCTGTTGTGCCAGGTGGGCCGCCTCCTGGGTGCTCTCAACCGGGTTTCGGTGCAGGCGATTTGGGTGCGACACGCAGTCAACGACCGTGTTTGACACGACGGTTGGTCTAGTCCAGGTTAGTGGCACGCGAGTTCGAGGGGGGCTGGCGCGGCACCCGATGCAGTGACCCTGCAGGCCGGCCGTCTCTCCTCGTGCCGTGCGACGTGCGCTGCTTCCGGTGTCGTCGTACAGCGCCGGTGCGCGTCCGGAAGCGGGCTGCGCAGACCGCCGCCCGTCCGGATCCACCCGCGATTCACGTGCCGCGAGCCACCGGTGACCGCGTTTCCGTCCTCGTCGACGTCTCCGTCGGCGGGGAATCCCGAGGTCCGGAGCACTGCATGCCCATGCCTGACGACTATCTCCATCGAGCCGCATCTCGCGTCCCCTACTTCAGTTCGGACGGCGAGACCTATCTGGCGCAGACCCCGCTGCGCGACCTCAAGAAGACCGTCCCGCTCAGGGTGCTGTCCGAGGAAGACCTGGCCTTATGGCAGACCTACGGCTACGTCGTGGTGAAGCAGGCCATCCCCGCTTCGGCGGCCCGGAACCTGCTGGACTTCAGCTGGGACTTCCAAGGACTCGACCCCGAGCGCCCGGACACCTGGTACGAGGATCGCGAGTACCGCTCGGACCTGGACCGTGACCTGCACATCTACGGGTTCGTAGAGGCCTACCAGCACCAACTCCTCTGGGACAGCCGCCAGTCGCAGCGGGTCTACGACGCGTTCGTCGACGTATGGGACTGCGAAGAGCTGTGGGTGACCCTCGACCGGCTCAACCTGAACCCGCCCAACATCAAGAACCGCGACCGGGCCCTCATCCCGCGTACGGACGAGGGCTTCGACATCGAGCTGCACTGGGACGTCGACACGACGCTCGGCATACCGCCGCAGCGGGTCCAGGGGATCATCGCGCTCAACGACACCAGTCCGGAACTCGGCGGCTTCCAGTGCTGCCCCGAGCTGTTCCGGCAGCTGGACCGGTGGAAGGCACTCCAGCCGGACGACCGTGACCCGATCCGGCCCAGGATCGACAAGGCCGAATTCCCCGTCGTACGACCGGAACTCGAAGCCGGCGACCTGCTGATCTTCAACGGTCTCCTGGCACACGGAGTCGCCCCCAACACCTCCACCCGCAACGGCGTGCGGGCGGTGCAGTACCTGTCGATGATGCCTGCGCTGGAGACCCACCAGACCCTCAGGGACTCACGGGTCGAGTCATGGCGCACCCTCAGCACTCCGGACTGGAACGCGACGCTGCTCGGCGACGCCGTGCGACACGAGTCCCTGCGGTACGGCAGGGCCGAACTCAGTGACCTGGGCGCCAAGTTGCTGGGCCTCGCGTCCTGGAACGGTCCGGAACTGGACGAGCCGGTCGGAGAAGCGGCATGCGCAGAATATGTCTGACCCTTCCCACCAACAGGCCCTGTTCCGCGACGATCGAGGCCATCGGTGAGGAAGCGGCCTACGCGGCCGAGCACTTTGGCACCGAGGTGCACCTGCTGATCCTGGACTCCTGCGACGCCCCCGCCTACGCGGAACACGCCGAGACCGTACGGCGCCTCCCCGTCGGCCCGCGGATCGTCGTACACCACATGGACGAGGCGCGGCAGCGGGACTTCCTCCAGCGGGCGATCGGCCGGGCCGGAACCACGAAGCCCGACCTCCTGCTGGAACTGATGCTCCCCGCGGGCCTCTCCTACGGTGCCTGCACCAACCGGGCGTTCCTCATCGGCGCCGCACTCGGCTGCGAGTCCGTGCACCGCAGGGACTCCGACAGCCGGTACCAGGTGGTGAACGGCGAGACCGTCTTCCCCATTCATCACGAACTCACCTCGCTCGGCCGACGCGCGGCCGACGCCGCGCACGACGTCACCGAGAACGCGCTGGCCGCGGAGCACGCGGACAAGCGGGTCGCGATGGTGGGCAGCTCCTTCGTGGGCGAACTGTCCGTGGACATCGGCGAGATCCTCCGGATCGACCGCGACGTCTACTACGACCTGGTCAGCCTCTGGGCACCCGCCCACTGGTCGGGCGAGCAGAAGAGGGAACTCGTGGACGAGTCCTTCCGCGGCGCGGGCACGGACGCGTTCGTCCAGGACCACTCGACGCTGGCCCTGGTCGACCCGATGCGCGTGGACATGTGCAACATCAGCTTCCACGGGGTGCACGAACACGTACCGCTGCCACCCGCCACCGACACCATCGGCAGCGACTACTTCCTGATCCACCTGGTCCACGACGCCGTACTGCCCGGTGTGCTGCACAACCGGAACATCGTGAACTTCTACACCGGCGAACGCAGAACGGACGCGGGCTTCACGGCGTACCAGATGCGCTACGTCAAGTTCCTGCTGTCGATGCTCTACTTCAACGTCATCTACGACGGGATGGCCGAGGCCGGCCCGGCGTTGACCGACGAGCGGGGACAGGTGCGCGCGTACGTCGTCGCCCGGCTGGTGAGTGAGAGCACGGGGCTCGACCGCACCGAGAACGTCCAGCGGTTGGACGCCCTCGACACGGCGTACCGGAAACTGGGCGGCGCGTACGCAGAGTTCGCCGACCTCCTGGCCACGCGCCGGGAACGGCTCCTCGACGAGGCCCGCAGCGACATGGAGGACTTCGCCCTCCTGACCGAGGCGTGGGGGCCGTTGGTGCACGCGGCCCGGCACACCCCCGTACACACCTCACCGGGGCGGCCGGGGTGAGGGCGGCCACGACACATGAGTCAGCAACACATGAGTCAGCAACACATGAGTCACCAACGCATGGGTTGGCAGTGCAAGGCTCCGCGAAGCACGAGTCCGCGGCCCTGCTCGCCGCTCTGGCGGCCGCCGACGACGACCGGATCGTCTTCGACCTGACCGGTATCGAGGACCGCTACGAGACGCTGCGGCGTGAACTGCCCGGAGTCCTCGTGCGGTTCGCGATGAAGGCCTGTCCGGTGGACGAGGTGCTCGCGGGTCTGGCGGCGAAGGGCGCCGGAGTGGACGGGGCGAGCCCTCGTGAACTGGAGCAGGCGCTGCGGGCAGGTGTGCCGCTCGACCGGATGCACTACGGCAACACCGTCAAGTCCGACCGGGACATCGCCGACGCCCATCGACTCGGCGTCAGGGACTTCGCGACCGACAGCCTGGAGGACGTGGCGGCCATCGCCGCCCATGCCCCGGGAGCCCGGGTGTTCTGCAGGCTGACGACCACCGGTGAAGGGGCGCTGTGGGGCCTCAGCAACAAGTTCGGCTGCTCACCCGCCGACGCCGTACAGGTACTTGAGGCGGCACGGGCACAGGGCCTGACGCCGTCGGGCCTGTCCGTGCACGTCGGGTCCCAGCAGATGACGGCGGACGCCTGGCACAGCGCCGTCGAATCCCTGGCGGACGTCCTGACCGCCCTGGGCCGGCGCGGGATGTCCCTGGACCATGTCAACCTCGGCGGCGGTCTCCCGGCACTCGGATACCTCGACAGGTTCGGCATGCCCCTGGACCCGCCGATGGACAAGATCTTCGCCGTGATCCGCGAGGGGATGCGGTACCTGAGGGGCGTTCACGGCGACCACCTCCGGTTCGTCATGGAGCCCGGGCGTCATCTGGTCGCAGACCAGGGAGCCATCCGGGCCCATGCGGCCCGGCTCGCCGAGCGGCGGGGACCGGACGGCGAGCGGCAGCACTGGCTCTACCTGAGCTGCGGCAAGTTCAACGGGCTCTACGAGATGGACGCCCTGCAGTACCGGCTCGTGTTTCCCACGCACCCCGACGCCGAGTACGTTCCCGCCGTCGTCGCGGGTCCCACCTGCGACAGCGACGACGCCTACCTCCATGAACACGGCGGTCTCGTCCACGTACCCAAGGACCTGGCGTCGGGGGATCCGGTCTGGGTGATGTCCAGCGGGGCCTACGCGATCAGTTACATGACCCAGGGCTTCAACGGTTTCGATCCGCTCCCGTACACCTGGACGAGGGCGGGCCGCCCGTGACCGACGTCGTACACGTACGCCACATCACCGAGGCCGACTGGGACGGCATCGTGGCGATCGAGTCCCGTGCGTACGCCGGGCTCGGCCTGTCGGAGGGCCGCGCGGCACTTCGGTCGCGGGCGGAGATCTCGCCGGGTACGTGTTTCGTCCTGGACGTCGGGTCCGGGCCGGCCGGCTACCTGCTGGCGTTGCCCTATCCGGCCCTCAGGTACCCGGACCTGGAACGGGCCGAGGAGGCGGTGGTCCCGCCGCTGCCCGCGCCCGCCTCCCGCAACCTCCACTTGCACGACATCGTTGTCGCGGAGGGTCTTCGTGGCAGAGGGCTGGGTCAGCGCCTTCTTCACCACTTCACCCTGACGGCCCGGTCGCGCGGGTACGAACGGATCTCGCTGATCGCCGTCGGCAGCAGCGACACGTTCTGGTCGGCCCGCGGCTACACCGCACACCCGGGGATCTCGCCCGGCGGCTACGGCGCGAACGCCGTCTACATGTCCAAGGCGGTGCCGACCGACCTGGGTCCACAGCCTGAGCCGACCGGCGTGGTGCCGCGCGGCCCCTCCGCCCCGACGAAGCGAGCTGATGTGCGTGTCCCGTGTCCATGACCCCTTTCTTCGCAGCCAGTTGGCGATCGCCGCACTGTTCTGCTCCCTCGGCTTCCAGTACGCCACCTGGGCCGCACGGATCCCGGCCATCAAGGCGGACCTCGGCCTGACCGCGGCCGAGGTGGGTGTGCTGCTGATGGCGGCGGGGATCGGCGCGGTGGCGTCGTTCCCCGTGGTCCCGGTGCTCATGAAGCGGCTGGGGTCGGCGCGGCTCGCGCTCCTGTCGGCCCTCTGCCTGACCCTCCTGCTCCTGGCGCTGGCCGCCGCGCCGAACTATCCGGTCGCCCTGCTGGTCATGTGCGCCGACGGCATCTTCGTGGGATGCCTGAACGTCGCCATGAACGCGCAGGGCGCGGCCCTTGAGACCCTGCACGAACGCAACGCCATGGCCAGACTGCACGCGACCTTCAGCGGTGGCTCGTTGCTCGCGGCGCTCCTCGCCTCCGGCATGAACGCGGCGACCTCGTCGGTCGCGGCGCACTTCGGAGTGGCGGCCGTGATCCTCGTCCTGCTGACCGCCGCCGCGCGCCCCGGACTCCTCGCCGAGGACGCGCCCGCCGAGGATAAGGAGCAGAAGACCCGGAGCAGATGGAACCTTCCGTCCCGTATGACGCTGTGGATGTGCTGCGCCATGGTGTTCGGCACCCTGACCGAGGGTGCCATGACGGACTGGTCCGCCCTCTACATGAAGGACGTTGCCAAGGCGTCGGCGGAACTCGCGCCCATGGGCATCGCCGTGGTGTCGGGGATGATGGTGCTGGCCCGCCTCTTCGCCGACGGCTGGCGCAGCCGCTGGGGCGACGGACGGGTCGTTCTCCTCGGCAGCGCGTTGGCCGCCGCAGGGCTGGCCTTCGCCCTGGTGAGCGGGGGAGTGGTCCCCGCCCTCATCGGGTTCGCCTGCGTCGGACTGGGATGCGCGGCCGTGACGCCCTGCGTCTATGTGGCCGCGGCCAAACAGGGCTCGGACGCGCTGGCCCTCGTCGCAGCCACGGGCACGGCGGGCCTGCTGGCCGGCCCGCCGTTCATCGGCTTCGTGGCGAATGCCAGCAGCCTGGTGTGGGGGCTGGGGGTGGTCGCGGCCGCGGCGGTCGTTGTGTCCCTGTGCAGCACCCAGATCCGCTGGACACCGGTCAGCAGCTGACCCGTTTCGCCGGTCGTCGATTCCGTGATGGGCAGGTCCCGTAGGCAGCGCTGCCTACGAGACCTGCCTCGGCACGTTCCGGGGACGAGTCGTTCTCCGCATCCGGGGAACCTGGAGACGAATGGAGCACAACGACACGAACTCACCCGACCAAGGAGTCCCGCCCGCCGTGACCGTCCCCGAGGAGAAACGTCGCAAGACCGAGAACAGCGAGCCGGTGCCGGAGCAGCCCGAGCGCGCGAGCAGACTCACCGGTCTGGAACGGGCGATGGAGCGCTTCGGAGCGTCGCTGCTCGCGCAGTTCCGCCACAAGGAACCGGTCGAACTGGTCGCCGCCCTGCGCAGGGAGTGCGACGACCACGCAGTCGTGTGCAGCGAGAACCTGGTCGTCGTCCCCAACGCCTACGGTGTCGAACTGCCCGAGTCGGTCCATCAGGAACTCGAGCGGAACGGCGGTCGCGTCGACCAGGTGCTCACCGACAGCCTGCTCCGGCACGGCGAGAGCCGGGGCTACGCATGGGCCGGACCTCTCGCGGTGCACGTCACCCAGTCACCCTCCGTGCCGAACGGCCGGTACCGGGTGACGAGCCGCGTGATGCGCCACGTACGGGCCGAATCGTTCCACCACTGACCCCAGGGCCGGGAGTGTCCGGCCCGAGGCGTCGGGCTTGAGGCGTTCGGCCGCGAGTGTCCGCCCGTCAGTTCGTGGTCCCGGTAGATCCTGAACGCGGAGACGTCCGCCACCTTGGTGTTGGCGGCCCAGCCGTCGGTGGTCCAGACGCGGGCGCTGATGCGGTGCGGCTGGTTGGTGTTGGTGACCGGCACCTCGACCTTGCCCAGGTAGGTGCCCGTGTCGTACATCGCTCCGGGCCAGGGGCCCGGCGTCGTGGGAGACGTGATGTCCGGCCGGACCAACGAGGGGCATGATCATGAGTTACGTGCCCCTGCCCTGCCCGGTCCTTGAGGTCAGCGCCGCGGCAGCCATTCGCTGAGCGCGTCGATGAGGCGGTCGAGCGCGGGCTGCTCGGCGGATCGGTCCGTCATGACCGTGCGTCCGTTGAACTGCAGCGCGTACTGGAACATGTCGGCCGCCCCCGTGTCGATCGTGAACTCGGGGACATCGGCGAGGGCCGGATCGCCGAGCAGCGTGCGCAGCTCCGTGAACTGGGCCTTGCTCGTCCGGCGCACGACGGGGTCGCCCTTGTCCTCGGCGAGGACGGTGCCGTCGCCCCGGAGAACCACCTTCTGGTTGACCCCCGCGAAGCCACCGGTGACCGTCATGGTCACCAGCTTCTGCTTGGGCCCGGTGACGGGCACCGGCGACGGGCTCCTCGAAGCCGAAGCCGAAGCGGAAGCCGAGTCGGACGGGTAAGGCGTGGGTGAGACCGGCGGCTTGGCGGAGGAAGGGGGCGCGGTACTGGCCGCCGTACTCGCCGTGCCTGCCGTTCCCGCCGCATCCGGCGACTCCGCCGAATCGCCGCCCGACCCGGACGTGCAGCCGGTCAGTCCCAGTACCCCGACCGCGATCACCGAGACCGCCATCGCGGCCGTACGCCCTTCGAACATCGTGCCCCCGTCCGTCACCGTCGACCGACCCAACCGGACTGTGAGTACCACGGAACCGCAATCGTCATGTCCGGTGCCATGCTGTCAGTTCCGCGCTGCCTCATGGAGGTCTTCATGCCCGAGCCGTCCGTCCTCGCCTCGCTGGTGTCCGCGCTGCGGAGCGGGGCGATCGAAGTCGTCGACCTGACGGCGCCGTTGTCGTCGTCGACACCGGTACTCCAGTTGCCGCCCGAGTTCGGCCAGACGGCGGTGTTCGAGCTGGACGAGATCAGCAGGTACGACGACCGGGGGCCGGCCTGGTACTGGAACAACTTCCGCAGCGGCGAGCACACCGGCACCCACTTCGACGCCCCGAACCACTGGGTGACCGGCAAGGACCTGGCCGACGTGGCGTCCGTACCGGTGAACCGGCTGGTCGCACCCGCCGCCGTGCTGGACTTCACGGCGGAGGCGCGGGAGAACCCGGACTTCCTCGTGGAGGTCGACCATGTGAAGGCGTGGGAGGCGGAGCACGGGCCGCTGCCCGACGGCGGCTGGCTGTTGGTGCGCACCGGCTGGGACACGCGCTCGCATGCGCAGGAGCCGTTCCTGAACGCGGACGAGAACGGCCCGCACACCCCAGGCCTGTCGCCGGAATGCGCCCGCTGGGTGGCACAGGAGTCGCCCGTCATCGGTCTCGGGGTCGAGACGGTGGGCACCGACGCCGGTGGGGCCCACTCGTTCGACCCGGCCTTCCCTTGTCACTCGTACCTCATGGGCAGCGACAAGTACGGGCTGACCCAGTTGCAGAACCTGGCGGTGCTGCCGGCGACCGGCAGCGTCGTCGTCGCCGGGCCGCTGCCGATCGTCACGGGGTCCGGGTCTCCCGCGCGGGTGCTCGCCCTGGTGGAACGTTCGTGAAGGTCGCCGAGGCCGTCGGGCGGGCGCTGTACGCGGCCGGGGTCGGTCAGGTCTTCGGCGTGGTCGGCTCGGGCAACTTCCATCTCACCAATGCCATGGTCGCGGCGGGTTCGCGGTTCGTGGCCGCACGTCATGAAGGCGGCGCGGCGACCATGGCCGACGCGTACGCCCGGATCAGCGGAACGGTGGCCGCGCTCAGCGTTCATCAGGGACCCGGCCTGACGAACGCCATGACCGGCATCGCCGAGGCGGCCAAGAGCCGCACGCCGCTGCTCGTGCTGGCGGCCGAGGTGACCGAGCCGCGGTCCAACTTCTACGTCGACCAGGAGGCGCTGGCGCGATCGGTGGGCGCGGTCTCGGCGCGGGTCACGTCGGCGGAGGGCGCGGTCACGCAGGCCCTCGACGCCGTTCGCCGAGCCGTGTGCGAGCGGCGGACCGTGCTGCTCAACCTCCCGCTGGGCGTGCAGGCCCTTGACGTACCCGACGTATCCGATGTGCTCGCCGACGAGTCGACCCTCGCCGTCGTGCCGCCCGAACGGGCGCCGGTGGAGCCGGAGTTCGCCGAAGTGGAGGCGCTGGCGCGGGTGCTGGAGAAGTCCCGGCGGCCGGTCTTCGTGGCCGGCCGGGGGTCGCGTTCACCCGGCGCCCGGGACGCTCTGATGGCGCTTGCCGAACGCCATGGCGCGCTGCTGGCGACGTCGGCCGTCGCCCGCGGCCTGTTCCACGGCGAGCCGTGGTCGCTCGACGTGTCCGGAGGCTTCGCTTCGCCCCTGGCGGCGGAGCTGATCCAGGAGGCCGACCTGATCGTCGGCTGGGGCTGCGCGCTGAACATGTGGACCATGCGGCACGGCCGGCTGATCGGCCCGGACGCCACCGTCGTACAGGTCGACGACGACGCGTCGGCCCTCGGCGCACATCGGGAGGTGCACCTCGGAGTCACCGGCGACGTGGAACTCACGGCCCGGCGCGCGCTGGAGACGGACGACGCGAACCGGCAGGCCCGGCAAGGGGAACAGGCCCGGCAAGGGCATCAGGGCAAGCAAGGGCAACAGGGCCAACAGGCCCGCCAGGGCTTTCGGACCGCCGACACCGGCGCGTCCATCGCCGCACGCGTGCGCTGGCGGGACGTGCCGTACGAGGACACGAGCACCCGCGAGCGCATCGACCCGCGCACACTGAGCATCGCGCTCGACGACATCCTCCCCGCGGAGCGGGTGATCGGCGTGGACTCCGGCAACTTCATGGGCTACCCGAGCATGTACCTGTCGGTGCCGGACGAGAACGGCCTCTGCTTCACCCAGGCGTTCCAGTCGATCGGCCTCGGCCTGGCGACCGCGATCGGCGCGGCACTGGCACGGCCGGACCGGCTTCCCGTTGCCGCGCTCGGTGACGGCGGCGCGATGATGGGCGCCGCGGAACTCGACACCGTACGCAGGCTCGGGCTGCCCATGGTGGTCGTCGTCCACAACGACGACGCCTACGGGGCCGAGGTCCACCACTTCGGGCCGGGCGGACATCCCCTGGACACCGTCGAGTTCCCGCCGACGGACATCGCCGCCGTGGCGCGGGGCTACGGCTTCGAGGCGGTGACCGTACGCACGCGGGCGGATCTGAAGGCCGTCGAGGACTGGCTCGCCGGGCCACGCTCCGTCCCCCTGCTCATCGACGCCAAGGTGGTCGCGGACCGAGGTGCCTGGTGGCTGGAGGAGGCGTTCCGCGGACACTGAACGACGGCCGGTTGTAGGCCGGGGTCGTGGCCGACACATGCGGGTGTCGGCGTGACCGGGCAGCGGTGTTGCTCCTCGCGGGCCGCCCGGCCACGCCGAACCGCCTACGGCAGTCCCCAGGGCTCTCCCGGCTCGCTCGGGGAGACCGGGGCGATGACGAGGTCGGGTCGCCTGCCCGCGTACAACAACACCTCGCGTCCCTTGGGCAGTTCGACGGCCAGGGTGCCGTCGTCCGCCGTGTGGGTACGGGCAGGGGTGCCGTCGTCCAGTACGGCGGTCACCCGTCCGCCGGTCAGACCGTGCCGGGGGCGCCGCGGCGCGCCCGCCAGACTCCGTACGCGTACAAAGCGGGTGACGCCGCCGCTGCGGACCGCGCTGACCAGGAAGGCTCCCTGGGTGCGGAAGTCGTGCAGGGTGACATCGGCCCAGGAGTCGGGCACGGCCGGAAAGACCCGTACGACGCCGTCCCAGCTCTGGCAGAGCATGTCGTGCAGGGACTGCGACGCCGACAGCGGTGTCTCGATGACCGGCCCGGCCTCGGTGTAGTGGGTGTTGGCCCGGCACGGGTAACGGGTTGTGGTGTCGAAGAACTTCTTCAGGTACGAGAGGGCTGTGTCGCCGCGGCCCATCATGGCGTACAGCGACGCGGCGCCCGTATAGCTGTAGCCGCGGTGGGAGCCGGTCAGCGCGTGCCAGTGGACGACCGACTTCTCGATCAGCTCGCGCTGCTCCGGCTGGTCCCAGTTCACGAGATACAGCGGATAGACCATCAGCAGGTGCGAGTAGTGGCGGTGGGACTGCGCGTACGGCGTGTCCGCGCCGATCATGAAGCCGTTGTCGTCCACCGGATACGGCGTCAGCCTGGCCAGCACCTCCTGCCAGCGCGGCGCGAGCGGGTCGTCGACGCCCAGGCGCTCGGACGCCTCAAGCAGCGTGCCGCAGCCCCAACGGATCAGCGCCAGATCGTAGTTGGTGTCCTTCGGAGGGACCACCGGATACTCCGGGGACAGCGTCGACGGCAGATGCAGCTTGCCGTCGTCGCCCGGCTGGAGGAAGTGCAGGTAGTAGTTGATCGCGCGGCGCAGCAGCGGGTACACCGTGTCGCGCAGCAGGTCCTCGTCCATGCTGTGGCGGTAGCTCAGCCATACGTTGTGCAGGGCCCAGGTCAGATTGCCCGCCTCGCCCCCGCTGCCCGGCACGGGGACACCGCGGTTCGCGAACATGTCGGAGCTGCGGCCGACTCCGGCGCTGTCCGCCCGGTACGCGGCGGGCACGTTCGCGATCAGCTGTTCCTGGTTCTGCCTCAGTGTGCTTGCGAGCGAGTCGAGTTCAAGGTGGTTGGAGCCGTGGATGAGCCAGTACTCCAGCTGGATGTTGAGATTCCACCACACGGCGGGCCAGGGGGTGGGTTCGAGCCAGGGTCCGCAGGTGGCCATCGGGGGGCCGCCCTCGCGGCTGGCCGACGCGATCTTGTAGAGCTGGATCCAGTGGAAGCTCTGCAGCCGTTCGTCGGGGATCGAGACGAAGCTCCGGCGGTAGAACACGTGCCACCAGCGGGTGTGCTCTCTGCGGAGCGCTGCGTAGGGAGCGGCACGCTGGATCTTCTTGAGCGAGGCCTCCCCGGCCCGGGTGTCCGAGGGGTGGCTGTGGGCCACGTTGAGCAGCAGGGTGTCGCCGGAGCGGCGGTAGGCGGTCGCGGTCTGGCCGCCGCCGAGGAGCGGCTGGAGCACCTGCTCGACGTCGCCGGTGGTACGGGTGGTCCAGGGCGGGTTGGGCACGTATCCCGTGGGCGGTGCATCGCTGATCTTCCGGGGGCTGACGGCCTCCTCGGGGTGGAACGTCCAGCGGACCTCCTCGTCGCCGTCGGCCGTGACGCGTGCGGCGAGGATTCCGTCGTGGATGAGGGCGGAGAGCGTCAGGGTGCCCTTGTCGGTGGTGATGGTGCCGGTGAGTTCGGCGTTCCACAGGCTCAGGCGCCAGTCGACCGTGCCGATGGTGCCGACCGGATCGAGGGTCAGATGTCCGACGGGCAGTCGGCAGGTGCCCCAGCCGCTGCCGAACTCGGGCCGGTGGTCCTGCACCTCGCCGTGCTGGACGGTGAAGCGGACGCTGTTCGCACCCGGCTCCTTGTAGACCATGCTGCCCAGCCGGCCGTCGCCGAGGAACGGTCCCTCGTGCCACAGCGTGGGCATCCTGCGCCACACCAGGTCCTGCCTGCGCAGGAAGTCGGTCCACGCGCCGTCCGAGCCCATGCGGTTGCGGAGCTTCCAACGGCCGTCGGCGGAGCCGGCCGTGAGGTCCTCGCCCACGGCGTCCGGGACTTGGGCGGATGCCGCCTCGGCGACTCCTGGCAGCGCGGCGGCTGCCGTGCCGCCCAGCACCGAACCGAGCACAACTCTTCTAGAGGTCATCTGCGGGTGCCTCCAAGATGCGACACGGTTCACCGCGTCCAGTACGTGAGGTTGCGGAAGCGTGCCTCGGCCCGGCCACTGCCGTGGTGGTAGACACCGTTCTTGAAGTGGCGGGTGGCGGGTCCCCGGTCCTGGGTCGTCAGGACCAGTTCGTCGTCGAAGTAGACCCTGACGCTGCGACTGGAGGCGTTGTGTTCGAGCTTGACGTTGAACCACGTGTTGTAGGCGTTCGTCCTGAGGACCGTGCTGTCGTACGCCCTCACCGTGCCGCCGCTCGCGCTGTAGGCGTTGAGCATGAAGTCCGTCGCCGGTGTGCCCGACGGGTGGATCACACGAAGGATCTGCATGAAGGTCGCGCCGTTGGTGCCGGACGGGAGGTACACGTCGGCGTCCCACATGTGCTGTCCGGACGTGTACTCCTGCCTCCAGCGCATCTCGGTGCGCGGGTCGGTGGAACTGCCCTGCGACATGGGCTCGTCGGTGTCGTACACCCACATGCGGTGGACGCCGCCGCTGTTGCTGTACCGGTCGCCCAGGTCCAGGTTCCACGGCTTCTGCATGCCGTAGGTGAACGCGGTCTTGTTCCAGCCGTCCGTGGGCGACGAGGCGGAGGCGGCGGCGGAGGACGTCGACGGGGTCATCGCCCAGGCGGCGCCTCCGGCGAGTAAGCCTCCGGCGGCGAGAACGGTTCGTCTCGATGGATTTGAGGAGGGCATGCCAATCCAATCCTCGGAGCGATACGAGTGATTCGAGCGATTCATCGGGTCTATTGCCTGACGAAGGGTAGATCTGGCCGCTTGGGGCGTCAATGATGGTGGTGAGCCCAAAATAGATCCGATGTACAGGGTCAGTGGTCGGTCGCGGAATCGGGGCGGAGGCGGCGCAGTGCACGGATCAGCAGCGGGGGCAGCAGCGCGCACTGAACGGCGACCGCGGCCCAGAAGAGACCGGGACACCCCGAGCGCTCGGCCAGTCCGTAGCCCTCGCCTCCCGCGATGCCGCTGGCGAACGCGCCGATTCCGGCGGCCAGCCGTTGGTGGCCGAAGACGACGGCGGGGGCTCGGGGAGACCGGGCCAGGGCTTCGAGGTCGTTCTTGAGAAAGAGCACGATCTCGCCGAGGCAGATGAGCAGGGCTCCGGCCAGCAGGGCGGCGGGATTGCCGAGAGCGAGCGTGGCCATGCCGACGGCCAGCGCTGCGAATCCGAGTCGCAGGGCACGGTCGTACGGCATGCGGGCTATCCGGTCCGACAGGAGCGGCTGGGCCACCACCAGGAGCACGGCGTAGAGGGCGAGGACCAGACCGTAGAACTCCGTCGAGGTCCGGGGCACGGCGTACACCGCGAGGTAGTGCTGGAAGAACATGAAGACGTAGACGCTGAGGACGGTGACCGCGAAGGGCAGGACCGGCAGTCCGGCGAATGGCTTCTGCCGCTGGCGGGGCGGGTGTTGGGGGTCGACACCTTCCCTTTCCGGGTGGTGGTCCGGGGCTTCGACGGGCAGCAGCGCGTGGCCCACGGTGATGGCCGCGAACAGTACGGCGACCGCGGTGAAGAGTCCCGCCGAGGCGCTGAGTACGAAGGGGGCGGCGGCGAGCGGACCCAGCGCGATACCGGCGTTGAGGGCGGAGCCGCTCGCGGACAGCAGCAGCGGGTGCTGTTCGTCCGCGACGCCGTGCACCAAGTACGCCTTGTTGGCGGGCAGATAGAGCGCGGCACCGCAGGAGACGAGGAACAACGCGGTGACGGCCGCGGCCGGATGGCCGAGCCCCGGGACGAAGCCGGCGAAGCCCGCCGTACGGACCACCAGGGCGAGCAGCATGGTGCGTTGCAGCCCGATGCGTTCGGCGACCACCGAGCCCACGACACCACCGGCGAACTGTACGAACGAGGCGATGGCGAGCACCACGCCGACGGCGCCGAGTCCCATCCCCAACTGCTGGTGCAGCAGTACCGACATGAAGGGCAGCACCGCGAAGCTGCCCAGCGGGATGAGGAACGATCCGGCCAGCAGGAAGTACTGCGGGCCGCTGAGACCGGTCAGCCCTTTGAGGCGTTTCAGCCCGGTGAGCCGTGCCGGGCGGGATCGCAGTCGGCCGGGCGGCTCGGCCGGCGGTG
The DNA here is from genome assembly GCF_027270795.1 of Streptomyces sp. ActVer. Lineage (NCBI taxonomy): Bacteria > Bacillati > Actinomycetota > Actinomycetes > Kitasatosporales > Streptomycetaceae > Streptomyces > Streptomyces sp. ActVer. Next base: position 17,987 of record NZ_JAPWHT010000035.1, on the reverse strand, counting down.
TCACCCCTTGCCGTCGGCCGCGACGACCGCGCGTACGCTCCCGGCCGCGCTGAGCGCCCGGTGCAGGGCCAGTTCGGCCGTCGCTGCCTCGGCCAGCACGATCCCCGTACAGCCTCGCTGGTCACCCAGGTGCTCCACACGCCGCCCGGGGACGGCCGTCGGATACCACTCGGGCGAGCCGGGGAAAGCGGACAGGGCGTCGAGGCCGGTCCAGCCCCTGAGCGTGCCGCGCCGGTCCGGGTAGACGAGCACGAAGCCGGTGGCGGGACCGGAGGCGGAATCGACCGGGCCGTCCAGCAGCGCGGGGCGGCGGCCGAGAGCCGTGTCGACCATGGCCTCGTAGACATGCCCAGGGCCCGGCACAGTGCCTCGCCGACGAGCGCACCGCCGATACGGCGGTTGATCTCCACCAGTTCCGGTCCCTCGGCGGTGAGGACGAACTCCACGTGCGCGAAGCCGGAGTCATGGCCGGCGGTCACCAGTACGTGCCCCACCCAGTCCTGGAGCAGGCCGAGTTCGGGATCAGGGAAGGCCACGGGGAACGCCGCTGCCTCCTCTCGGACCGACGGCTCGGGGGACATCTGCCGACTGAGGACGCCCATCAGCCTCGTCTCGCCCTCCCAACTGAGGGTTTCCGCGCTGTAGACGGGGCCGGAGAAGAAGGGCTCCGCGAACAGCCCGCCGGCGAAGGCGCGTTGGGCTGCCTCGGCCAGAGCGGCGTGCAGCTGCTCTTCGTCGCGTACCGGCCACACGTTGCGGGAGGAGGTGCCCGCCGAGTCCTTAAGAACCGCGGGGAGACCGATCCCGCGGAGGATCTCGGCGGCTGCGGAGGGATCGGCGGTGCCCCCTGGGCGGACGGCGACGGTCAGGGCGCGGCCACGGCTCAGGCCACGCTCGTGCAGGAGAGTGCGCACCCGGCTCTTGTCGCGCAGCAGCCGGACCGCGGCCGGGTCCGGCCCCGGGAGGCCCAGTTTGGCGGCCAGGTCGGCGCCCGGAACGCTCCACGTGTCGGTCGAGTTGACGAGCCCCCGCAGGTCGGGCACGGCGGCCAGCGCGGCCGCGCAGGCGGACTCGTCGAACGTGTCGACGTCGACGATGTCGAGCACCGCGAGCGCTTCGGGCGTGAGGTGGGCGAGTTCGTGGCGGTAGACGGCCCGGTCCCCGGTCAGCAGGCACAGCCGGTGCCCGGCGCCGCCGGCCGCCTCCGCCAGGCGGCCCAGTCCGAAGGTGAGCGCTTCCAGGGCGGCAATGGTCACGATGCCCGGTCCTCCTTGTTCGTTGAGGCAGTTGATACGGCGGCCGATACGTCGGTCGATGTGGCGGTCGGTGCCGGTACCTGTGCCGGCGCTGCGGTCCCGCGTACGTCGTAGCGCCGCCGTTCCCACGCCATCACGGACCAGGGCGGGGCGAGATCGGCAAGGCCGGTGATCTGGTGGGGCTTGAGGACGCTCGGGTCGAGGGCCTCCTCGTGGCGGGCGAAGACGCGCTCGGTGTAGCGGTGTCCGGTGTCGGCGCCGATCACGACGTGCACCCGCTCGGGGTGGTGCGCGGCCTCCCAGCCTGCGACCAGGTGGGCCGCACCGGTGGACAGGCCGGCGAACACGGCGTGTTCCCGCAGCAGACCGACGGCACCGGCCATGGCGTGGCGGAAGTCGAGCCAGTGGAGCGTGTCGTAGAGGTCGTGGCGGACGTTGTCGAACGGGATCGAGCTGCCGATGCCCGCGATGATCGCCTAGGGGTCGCTGAACCCCTCGCTGCCGAAGGTGACGCTCCCGAAGGGCTGCACCCCAACAGCCGTACGGCCCGGCCGCGTTCGCGCAGCGGATCCACCAGGCCACCGGTGGACGACCCCGTGCCCACGGCACCCACGACGGTCAGCGGGGCGTCGGGCAGCGCACGGTCGACCAGGTCGGCGAACTCGCGGTAGCCCGTGTAGTGGACGGCGTCGTGGTACTGCCGCATCCAGTGCAGACCGGGCCGCTCGGCCAGCAACTGCCGTACCCGGCGCACCCGCCGTTCCTGGTCGAGCCTCAGATCCCGCGAGGGCGGCATCTGGTCCAAGGTCGCCCCGAGGATCTCCAACTGGGCGCGCATCGCGGCGTCCACGGTGGTGGAGGCGACGATGTGACAGTTCAGCCCGTACCGGTGACACGCCGTCGCCAGGGCCAGGGCGTAGATGCCGCTGGAACTGTCGACGAGGGTCTGGCCCGGCTGGACGGTCCCCCGCTCCAGCAGGGAGCGGACCGCGCCGAGGGCGGCGTAGACCTTGAGGGTCTCGAAGCGGGCGAGCACCACGTTGTCGGACAGCCGCAGCAGGTCGGGGGCCTTCATCGCGTCGGTGATGTGTTCGTGGACCGGGGGAGTGGGTGCGGGTCCTGGTTCGGGTGCGGTACGCGTCGGAGTCACCGTCACCGCCCGACCGAGCGCAGGTAACGGCCCAGGTCCTCGGCGCCCTCGACGTTGCGGGGGCCGCTGACGGCGTCGCCGTACGACATCACGAAGAAGCGGTTGTCCTTCACCGCCGGTACCGACTTCAGACTCTTGAGCGACTTGAGGTAGGCGATCTTGTCCTTGGCGGGCTGGTCGGCGTAGTCGACGATCACGATCACTTCGGGTTTCGCCTCGATCACCGGTTCCCAGCCGACCGTCGTCCAGCCCTTGTTGAGCCCGTCGAAGACGTTGGTCGCTCCGGCGGCGGTGACGATGTCGTTCGGCGCGGCATGGCGGCCCGCGGTGAACGGCTGGTCGGTGCCCGAGTCGTAGACGAAGACCTTTGCCGGATCGCCCTTCTCGGGCCAGGTCTTCTTCAGCGCGGCGACGCGGTCCTTGAGGTCGGTGACGAGCTCGTCGGCCCGCTTCTCGACGCCGAAGATCCGGCCCAGGTTCTCCAGGTCGGTGTAGAGCGCGTCCAGCGGTTTGGCGTCCACGCTCTTGTCGCCGTAGTCCCAGCAGGTCTCGGTGTGCAGATAGCTGGCGACGCCGACCTTCTCCAACAGGGCCGGTGTGATGCCGCGTTCCTCGCTGAAGCCGGAGTTCCAGCCGGCCAGCACCCAGTCGGCCTTGGCGTCGACGACGATCTCCCGGGTGATGCGCTCGGTGCCCAGCCGCTCGACCCCGGTGTAGTCCCCGCGCCAGGGCGAACCCTTGATGGCCGGGTCGCCGAGCTTGTTCATGACGTAGCCGCGCATCCGGCCGGCCAGCCCGAGGGAGAACATCTTCTCGGCGCCGCTGACGTCGCCGATCCCGCCGCCGGTGAGGGCCGCCCACAGGAAGTGCACGACCTCGGCCGGCGGTACGACGGTCGGCCCCAGCGCGATCCCCGCCAGGACGGAGACCACCAGCGTCACGGAGAGCACCACCAGCGCGGTCAGCAGCCTGCCGCGACCCGCACCGCGACCGTCCGGCTCCTGACGCGGCTCCTCGTGACGCGCCTCATCGCGCGAGGGTGCGGTGGTCCCCGGGCTCGGCGGAGGGTGTCTCGGATACCGCTTCGGCCATGAAGTCCCTTTGTCCGTACGGCAGTTCGGGCGCTGGCAGCCCCAAACACCGCCCGCTCAGCAGTAGTCGGCCGCGACCGCTTCAGAGTTCCCGCGCATCGGCGGAGAGTTCAGGACGGGTCCCTCGCACGATCAGCCGCTTCGCGTGGTTGTCGTACGGGCCGCCGTCGAAGTCGCCGTAACAGCACACGTCGGTGAAGCCGGCCGCCTCGAAGAGCGCGCGCAACTCGGCCGCGCTGTAGAGGAACGAGGTGATCGACGCCTCCCGCGCGATCCCGTCGCGCACGAGCGTCCAGTCGGTGCGCAGCCGCGTCCAGCTGTCCAGCACGGTGTCGCGCTGCACCACGTACGCGCCGCCGTCCAGCTCGACGAGCTGGGGCCGGCCGATCCAGCCCGCGAGGACCTCCTTGCCCATCACGTCGATGAGCAACTGGCCACCCGGCACGAGCGAGTCGTACGCGTTGCGCAGCACCCGCTCGTTGTCCTCCGGGGCGTCGAAGTAGCCGAACGACGTGAAGACGTTGAGCACCACGTCGTACGAGCGGGGCTCGACGTGCGTCAGCATGTCCGCCCGCACCAGCCGGACTTCGGCCCCGGCCTCCTCGCACACGGCACCGGCACGCTCCAGCATGACCGGACTGAGATCCACCCCCGTCACCGCGTATCCGCGGCGGGCCAGGGGCACCAGATACACGCCGGGTCCGCAGCACAGGTCCAGCACCCGGCTCCCGGGCGAGAACTCCAGCAGTGGCGACTTTGCGACGATGCCCTCCGTCTCCGTACGCCTGCGCCCGGAGAACATGGTCTCGGAGAAGTCCGACCAGAATCCGTCGTCCTCGTACCAGTGCATACAGCTGCAACCTCGATTCAGGGCCGGACGAGCCGCACACCGCAGCGCAACGGCCTCGTCAGTGCGGGGCTTGTTGTTGCAGTGGTCGGACGGGGACGCCCTGGAGTTCCCGGCGGTTGCCGGTGGTTGTCGGCGGATCGTGCGCGCCGCACGCACTGGGCACCCTCGGGACACCCGGCCGTAAACGGGGCGTGCCACGCTGCGCCGATGGACATGACCCCGCTGGCGCGCTCGCTGCTGGAACCGATACCGGCGCACCGGACCGCGGGCGTCGAGGTGCTCCGGGCCGCCGACGGCCTGGCCGAGATCGCGGCGGACACCCCCGAGGCACTGACGAACGTCATCGGCTCGCTGCACTCCAGCGGCCTCGTCGCCCTGGTGGACGCGGCCGGTCTGGGAGCGATCATCGCCGCCGCGGCGCGCCCCGAGGATTTTCAGGGGGTCGTGCCCCTGGGGGCGGCGGCCTCGCTGGAGTTCCTCGCTCCGGCGCGCGGGCGGCTCGTGGCCACCTGTCGTCTCACCGACGAGGCTCGGCGCGCTCTGCGTCCGCTCCTCGACGGGCAGACCGACCGGGCCCGGTTCTCCACCGGTGCCGAAGTCACCGACGCCGAGGGGACTTTGGTGTGCCGGGGGACCTTCGACTGGAGTGTCCGGCGGACCGCGCCCCCGGCGACGCGGCACCACCCGGAGTGAGGGAACGAGGTTCCCGGCGCCCGTCGGGGCACCGGGAACCGATCAGGCCTCCGCTCGCTTCCGCACCACGAGCTTCTTCAGGAGCGGCCAGGCCAGCAGCAGCACGATCACCACGTACACGGTCACCGAGAAGGGCGTGTTGACCAGTCCCGAGACGCTGCCGTCGCTGATCTGCAGGGCACGCCGGAGCTGCTGTTCCGCGTTCGGGCCGAGGATGACGCCGATGACGGCGGGCAGCACCGGAAGCCCGTAGCGCCGCATACCGAAGCCGATCAGGCCGATGACCAGCAGGATCACCAGGTCGATGACCTCGCCGCCGACCGCGTACGCGCCGACCGCCGCGAAGAACATGATCCCCGCGTACAGGTACGGCCGCGGGATGCGCAGCAGCTTCGCCCACACCGGCGCCAGCGGCAGGTTGAGCGCGAGCAGCAGCACCATGCCGACGAAGAGGGAGGCGATCAGGCCCCACACCAGGTCGGGTTCGCGCTCGAAGAGAAGCGGGCCCGGCTGGATGCCGTACTGCTGGAAGGCGGCCAGCATGACCGCCGCGACCGCCGTGGTCGGCAGCCCCAGGGTCAGCATGGACACCAGCGTGCCCGCCGCCGAGGCCGACGCCGCCGACTCCGGCCCCGCCACACCCTCGATCGCACCCTTGCCCCAGTCGTCCTTGTGCTTCGACAGACGCTTCTCCGTCACGTACGACAGGAAGGTGGGGATCTCGGCGCCGCCCGCCGGGATCGCGCCGAACGGGAAACCGATGACCGGTCCGCGCAGCCACGACTTCCAGGTCCGCCGCACGTCGGCCTTGCCCAGCCAGGGCCGGCCCACCGGTATCGGCTCGCCCGGACTGCGCCGCAGATGCGCCGCCACCCACAGGGCCTCGCCGATCGCGAAGAGACCCACCGCCACGATCACCACGTCGATACCGTCGGCGAGTTGGAGCGAGCCGAAGGTCAGCCGCTGCTGCCCGGTCATCTGGTCGAGGCCGACCAGCCCGATCGTCAGTCCGATCAGCAGGGACGCGAGACCCCGGATACGGGACGAGCCCAGCACGGACGTCACGGCGATGAACGCGAGCACCATGATGGCGAAGTAGTCGGGCGCGCCGATGTCCACCGCCAGTTCGGCGACCGTCGGCGCGAGCATCACCAGCAGGATCGTGCCGATCAGACCGCCCGCGAAGTGGCCGATGGCGGCGGCCGCGAGCGCCTGCGCGCCGCGCCCCGACTTGGCCATCGGGTTGCCCTCCATGGCCGCGACCACGGCCGCGCTCTCGCCCGGCGTGTTGAGCAGGATCGAGGTGGTCGAGCCGCCGAACATCGCGCCGTAGTAGATACCGGCGAACATGATGAACGCGCCGATCGGGTTCAGGCCGTACGTCACCGGCAGCAGCAGGGCCACCGCCATCGCGGGTCCGATACCGGGCAGCACACCGATCGCCGTGCCGAGCAGCACGCCGATGGCGGCCCACAGCAGGTTGATCGGGGTGAGCGCCGTACCGAACCCGTCCATCAGGGAGTTGAGGGCGTCCATGTCACAGCACTCCCATCAGCGGGCCGCCGGGCAGCGGTACCCCGAGCAGGTTGTTGAAGATCACGTACGTGGCGAGGGAGAGCACGGCCGCGATGAGCGGGTCCCGGTCGAAGCGGCGGCTGCCGAGCGCGAAGGCCGCTCCCCAGAAGAGGAGCGCACCCGCGACCGGAAAACCGACGGGCTCGATGAGGACGGCCGCGCCGAGGAACACCCCGGCGAGCAGCAACACCGTGCGCCAGTCCGCCGGTTCGGACAGATCGATGTCCTCGCCGCCCTCGGCCTCGCCACGGCCGCCGCGCAGTACGTCGACGGCGAGCAGGGCGGCGATGACGAGGAGCCCGATACCGACCACGATCGGCACGGTCTTCGGCCCGACGGGACCGCGCTGGGTGATCTCGACGTCCATGGTGAGCGCGTCGCCCAGGACGAGCGCGCCGAGGGCCAACAACAGGACGCAGACGCCCAGTTCGGAGTGGTCGCGCAGCCACGAGCGCCGTTCGTCCGTGGGCGGCGTCGGGGAGGCTTCGGTGGTCGGCGTCGTCACAGTCCCAGCTCCTTCAGTACCGAAACCACGCGCTTGTCCTGGGCGTCGAGGAAGTCACCGAACTTCTCGCCGGTGAGGAAGGCGTCGTCCCAGCCGTTCTGCTGCATCGACTTCTGCCACTCGGGGGAGTCGTGCAGCTCCTCGACGAGGCGTACGAGCTTGTCGCGCTCGGCGTCCGACAGGCCGGGCGGGGCCACGATGCCCCGCCAGTTGGTGAAGTCCACGTCGTAGCCGGACTCCTTCAGCGTGGGCGCGTCCGCGAGTTCGTCGACCCGCTCCGGACCGGTGACCGCGAGGATCCGCAGCTCCCCCGCCTTGATCTGGTCGAGGTACTCGCCGACACCCGACACCCCGAAGGCGACCTTGTTGCCGAGGATCGAGGCGAGCAGCTCGCCACCGCCGTCGAAGGGCACGTAGTTGACGTCCTTCGGAGCGATACCGGCGGCCTTCGCCATCAGCATGGGCGCGAGATGGTCGGGCCCGCCCGGCGAGGAACCGCCGCCCACCGGAAGCTTGCCCGGGTTCTTCTTCCAGGCCTCGACGAGCTGGTCGATCGTCTTGTACGGGGAGTCCTTGCCGACCACCACGACGTCCTGCTCCTCGGTGAGCCGGGCGATCGGGGTGGTGTCGGCGAGCGTCTTGGGCGCGTCGTTGGAGCGGACCGCGCCCACGACACCGAGGCCCATCGACATGGCGAGCTTGCCGTTGCCGTGCTCGCTCACCAGCCGGCTCAGTCCGACGGTGCCGCCGGCGCCGGGCAGGTTGAACACCTCGATGTTGTGCGTGAGTTCGGCGTCCTCGGCGTTCTTCGCGGCCGTACGGGCCGTGATGTCATAGCCGCCGCCGGGCGTGTTGGGGACCATGAAGCGCAGGCCCGGGATCTGCGTGCCCGTCGCGGAATCGCTGCCCGCCGTGAGCAACGGAGGGCCCACGAGCACGAGCACGGCGGCCCCGAACAGGGCGAGGAGGGTGCGCAGGCGCACGAATGCCACCACCTGTCGGTACGTCGATGAGGTCGGGGGAAGCCCTGTGGGGAGGGTGACGTGGGCCACATGTTGCCCGTACGTCGAACGTCTGTCTCTCTTCCGGAACCAACGGAGGTTGTGGTCTTTGTGGCCACCGGCGTCGGTCGTGAGGATACGGAGGGAGTTCTGTCCCGGCTCCCCGCTCGCCCCTTTTCCCCGACGTGAGCGGGGTCCATGATGGTGCGACCCCAGGACGAGCCGCCCAACGCCGTGTCGGCCCGAGAGATTGAGTACGTCGTGGTCGCCACCTTCCGCCGTCAGACCCTCGCGGGCGAGATGCTGGTGCTCCAGCTCGCCATCGTCGTGGTGGTGCTGCTGGCCGTCGCCGCGGTCTCCCTCGCGCAGTCGGAGGCGACCTTCAACCGCGTGGAGGGCCGCCGCGTCGCCGCGCTGGCCGAGCAACTGGCCGCCAACCCCCTGGTCCGCAGCCAGCTCGTACGGCCCGTGCCGCTGGAGGCCCTCGCCCCGCTGGTGAACTCCACACAGACCCAGTCCGGGGTCACCTCCGTGACGGTGACCGACGCCGACGGCCGGATCGTCAGCTCCACGAACCCCACGGCGATCGGCGACCGGCTCACGCTCGGCGAGGGCGCCGCCGAGGGCCGGGGCTGGTCGGGCTCGCTGACGCTGGACGGCAGCCGCCAGCTCGTGGCCCAGGTTCCGGTACTCGGCGCGACACAGCAGAACCTCGGTCAGTACCTGGGCACGGTCATGATCGGCGAGGCCGACCCGACGGTGTGGCAGCGGCTCAACGGCGCGTCCTCGTACCTGCTCGCCTACCTGGGCATCGCCAGCGGACTCGGCCTGGTGGGCTCCTGGCTGCTGGCCAGACGCGTCAAACGGCAGACCCTCGGCCTGGAGCCCCGCGAGATCGCCGGCCTTGCCGAGCACCGCGAGGCGATGCTGTACGGGATCGCCGAGGGCGTGATCGCCCTGGACCCGCAGCACCGGCTCACCCTGGCCAACGACATGGGCCGCCGCCTGCTCGACCTTCCCGAGGACTGCGTGGGCCAGAGTCTGGCCGAACTCGGCATCGAGGGACGGCTGCGGGACGTCCTGGTGGGCGACCGGAAGGGCGCGCCCCACGAGCGCGACGAGGTCGTGATCAGGCACGGCCGGGTGCTGGTGATGAACCGGATGACCGTCACCAAGGACGGCCGTCTGCTCGGTTCGGTCACCACCCTGCGCGACCGCACCGAGCTGGCCCGCCTGGAGCGGGAGATCGGCTCCTTCCGCAGCTCCTCCGAACTGCTGCGCGCCCAGGCCCACGAGTTCGCCAACCAGCTGCACACCATCTCCGGGCTGATCGAGATCGGCGAGGAGGACGAAGTCGTGCGCTACATCCGCGCGTTGAACCAGCGCCGCCAGTCGCTGGACGTCACCCTCAGCCGACGTGTCCGCGACACCGCCGTCGCCGCCCTGCTCATGGCGAAGGCCTCCCTGGCCGCCGAACGGAAGGTGCGGCTGCGGATCTCCGACAGCACCGCGCTCGACCGGCTCGTACCGGAGGACGCCGCCGACGTGGCGACCGTGGTCGGCAACCTCGTCGACAACGCCGTGGACGCCGCGTCCGCCGCCGGGGTCGCGGGTGAGGCGGAGGGCCACGAGGCCTGGGTCGAGGTCGAACTGCGGCAGGACGCCTCCAGCGTGGAGATCGTGGTCCGTGACTCGGGTCCCGGCGTGGCTCCGGAACTCGCCCGGGAGGTCTTCCTGCACGGCTTCACCACCAAGGCGGCCCAGGAGGGCGAGCGCGGTATCGGCCTGGCGCTCACCCGGCTGGTCTGCGAGCGTCACGGTGGTGAGATCTCGGTGACCAACACCCCCGAGGGGGCCATGTTCACCGCACGCATGACCGTCAGCCACCTCACCGACGCGGTGGCGGAAGGAGCGGCCCGATGAAGGGGATGAAAGGCACGTCCGATACGCCGGAGACGCCCCGTGGGCCGGGCACGTCCGTCGCGACCGGCACGATCGACGTGCTCGTGGTCGACGACGACTTCATGGTGGCCCGCGTCCACCGCACCTTCGTCGAACGCGTCGAGCCGTTCCGGGTCGTCGGTGTCGCCAACACCGGCGAGCAGGCCGCCCACGCCGTCGACGAACTGCACCCGGACCTCGTCCTGCTCGACCTCTACCTGCCGGACGTCTTCGGCCTCGACGTCATCCCCCGCCTGCGCACCTCCGGCCACGACTGCGACGTCATGGTCATCAGCGCCGCCCGGGAGGCCGACACGGTCCGCGGCGCCGTCCGCCACGGCGTCGTCGACTACCTCCTCAAACCGTTCGAGTTCGAGGACCTGCGCGCCCGCCTGGAGCGCTACGCCGTCCAGCGCGGCCGCCTGCTCGCCACCGTCGTGCACGGCCAGGCCGACGTGGACCGGGTCCTGGCCGGAGCGCCCGTCCCGGCCTCCGCCGCCGGCACCCTCCCCAAGGGCATGAGCGTCGAGACCGCCGAACTGATCGAACGCACCCTCCGCACCGCCGAGGGCACCCTCTCCGCCGCCGAGTGCGCCACCCTGGCCGGGATCTCCCGCGTCAGCGCCCGCCGCTACCTGGAACACTTCCACACCGTCGGCAGCGCGGACGTGACGTTGCGCTACGGGGCGGCGGGGCGGCCCGAGCGGCGGTACCGGTTCCAGGGCTGAGCGTCCCGCGGGTGGCCGGTACTTCGTCTGCGAGGCCGTCGTGCCTGGTCGCGCCCACGCGGCGGAGCCGCACATCGACACAGTCCCGCGCTCCTTCGGGTCGCGGAGCCGATTCAGACGGCGACGACCGTGACGCCCGCCTCCTCGAACCGCCGCACCATGTCCGCGTTCACCGCCACGTCCGTGACCAGCGTGTCCACCGACTCGGCCGCGCAGATCCGGGCGAAGGCCCGCTGCCCCAGCTTGCTGGAGTCGGCGGCGACGATCACGCGTTCGGCCCGCTCGCAGAGCAGGCGGTTGATCGCGGCCTCCGCCTCGTCGGTCGCCGCCGCGCCGTGGGTCACGTCGAGGGCGACCACGCCGAGGACGGCCACGTCGAGGGTGATCTGGCCGAGCACGCCGTCGGCGAGGGGGCCGACGAGCTCGTACGACTGGGGGCGGGCGACGCCGCCGGTCAGCACGATCTTGAACTGGGGCCGCACCGCCAGCTCGTTGGCGATGTTGAGGGCGTTCGTGACGATCGTCAGGGCGGGCGAGCCGGATGCGAGATCACTGCGTACGGCCAGCGCGCGGGCCACCTCGGTGGTGGTCGTGCCGCCGGTCAGGCCGACCGCCTCGCCGGGCGCGACGAGGTCGGCCACCGCCTTCGCGATGCGCTGCTTCTCGGAGGCGTGGCGGGCCGTCTTGTAGCGCAGCGGCAGCTCGTACGAGACGCCGTGCACGACCGCGCCACCCCGGGTGCGTACGAGCATCTGCTGCTCGGCGAGCTGGTCGAAGTCGCGCCGGATCGTGGCAGCCGACACCGCCAGCTCTGCCGCCGCCTCCTCGACATCCAGCCGGCCCCGCTCCACGAGCAGCTCCAGCAGCGCCTGCCAGCGGGCGTCGCGCGACATCCGCACCCTCCGTCCGTCGATCCGCGAAGTGACCCGAACGATCCGTGCGTCGCTCCGCGCAGCGGCCGTTCCCTGATCTTTCGGCGACCCTAACGCACACCGTTCACTCAGGAATGCTTGATTGTGCTCGAAAGCTGGCTATATCTTGCACGAACAATCATCATGACGGAGAGGACGCGGTGTGAGCCACGTGGAGAACGAGCTGAAGAGCCAGCCCGAGTGCTGGGCGCGGGCCGCGGAAGAAGCCGCGGGCCACGGGGATGTGCTACCCGCCACCGGGGAGCGGGTAGCCGTCGTCGGCTGCGGCACGTCGTGGTTCATGGCACAGGCCTTCGCGGTGCTGCGCGAGCAGGCGGGGCAGGGCGAGACGGACGCCTTCGCCGCCTCCGAGTTCCCGCACGGCCGCGCGTACGACCGGGTGGTCGCCCTGACCCGCTCCGGCACCACCACCGAGGTGCTCGAACTGCTCGGCCGGCTGAAGGGGCGTACGCGGACGGTCGCGATCACCGCTGATCCGCGAACTCCCGTGATGGAGGCGGCGGACGACATCGCCGTGCTCGACTACGCCGATGAGAAGTCCGTGGTGCAGACGCGGTTCGCGACCACCGCGCTCACCCTGCTGCGGGCGCACATCGGGCTGCACGGCGACGCCGTTGTCGCCGACGCCCGTACCGCGCTGGCGGAGCCACTGCCCGAAGGGCTCGTCGACTGCACGCAGTTCACGTTCCTCGGGCGCGGGTGGAGCGTGGGGCTCGCGAACGAGGCCGGGCTCAAGATGCGTGAGGCCTCGCTCGCGTGGGCCGAGGCCTATCCGGCGATGGAGTACCGGCACGGGCCGATCAGTGTGACCACCGCGGGAACCGCGACCTGGATGCTGGGTGAGGCGCCCGAGGGGCTGGCCCAACAGGTGCGTGACACGGGCGCGTTGTGGGTCGGGGGCAAGCTCGACCCGCTCGCCGAACTCGTCCGCGCCCAGCGCCTCGCCGTGGCCGTCGCCGCGGCCCGGGGTCTCGATCCCGACCAGCCCCGCCACCTCACCCGCTCGGTCATCCTCACCACGCCCTGAAGGGGGAGTCCATGTCTCTCGCAGCAGCCGGAGAGCTGGTCGCCCGGGCGGCCGCGTCCCGCACCGCCGTCGCGGCGTTCAACGTCATCACGCTGGAACACGTCGAGGCCGTCGTCGCCGGGGCCGAGGTCGCGGACGCGCCCGTCATCCTCCAAGTCAGCGAGAACGCGGTGAAGTTCCGCGGCGGACGACTGCTCCCGCTGGCCCACGCCGCGAGCGCCGCCGCCGAACACGCCTCCGTACCCGCCGCGTTGCACCTCGACCACGTCCAGAGCGACGAGCTCCTGCGGCAGGCGGCCGGCGCCGGTTTCAGCTCCGTCATGTACGACGCGGCCCGTCTCCCGTACGCCGAGAACCTCGCGGCCACCCGGGCCGCCACCGACTGGGCGCATGCCCAAGGACTGTGGATCGAGGCCGAGTTGGGCGAGGTCGGCGGCAAGGCGGGGCAGCCGCCGCTGGACGCCCACGCGGCGGGTGCCCGTACCGATCCGGCCGAGGCGCGCGCCTCCGTCGCCGACCCCGGCGTGGACGCCCTGGCCGTGGCCGTCGGCAGTACGCACGCCATGACCACCCGCACCGCCGCCCTCGACCACGATCTCCTCAAGCGTCTCGCCGCGGCCCTCGACGTGCCGCTCGTGCTGCACGGCTCGTCCGGTGTGCCGGACGCCGAGCTGAGGGCGGCCGTCGCGGGCGGCATCACGAAGGTGAACGTCGGCACCGCCCTGAACATCGCGATGACCGGAGCGATCAGGGACTACCTCACCGCCCATCCCGAGGCGGTCGACTCCCGCAAGTACCTGACCGTGGGACGGGCGGCGATGGCGGAGACGGTGACCCGGATCATCCGGGTCCTGGGCACCACCGGCTGACACCTCAGCCGGCGTCCACGACCTCCACGATCTCCGTGCCCTCCACGAGCTTCTCGAAGAAGAACTCGTGCTTGAGGAACGACACGTCGTACTCGCTCCCCGGGTACGGCGGGATCAACTGGGCCGCCTGGAACAGCCGCCAGCCGTCCCGCAGGGCGCCCACCCCGGACTTGTACGGGGGCTCGTCGCTGTCGCCGGTGGTGGGAGACGTGCGCCCGGTCCCGTCGTACACCGACCAGCCGACCACCGGCGAGTCCAGGGCCGACGTAGCGAGATAGAGCACCAGCACCTGCTGTCGGACCGTCATGCGACCTCCTCCTGAGGGCGGTTGGAGACGCGGGTCACCCAGTGCTCCAGGTCGAAGGACTCGTCGCCGGTCAGGGACCGCCACAGCAGCACGCGGTTGTAGATCTCCAGCCGGCCGGTGGCGGGCTCGTACCAGGGGAAGGTCGTCGAGAGTTCCTCGGCCACCCGGGGATCACCGAGGTCCGAGGTGTCCCACAGCCGTCGCTGCCGTACGGCCGGATTGAAGCGGATCTTGAACATGTACCGCACCGCGTCGCTGTCGTTGCGCCGCCCGCCGTGCCAGAGGCCGTGGTGCAGAAACACCACGGTCCCGGCCGGGCAGACGAGCCGGGACTGGCCGAGCAGGTTCTGGTAGCGGCCGGTGTCCGTTTCGTTCGTACGCCGCAGATGGCTGCCCGGCACGCTGAGGGTGCCGCCCATGTCGAGGGTCACGTCCTGCGGGTAGTACATCAGCTGGACGTCGAAGGCATCGGTCCGCACGTCGATGATCGCGTCGCCGTGCAGCGGCTGCGCCGACCCCTCACGGGGCTCACGGACGTGCACCGCGTGGTGGTCCACGCGCGGGTCCGGGCCGACGAGGCTGCGCAGGGCCCCGGCCACGGCCGGGATGTCGAGGAGCCGCCGGGCGAAGGAGCCCTCGGGATAGGCGTCCGCCACCGCGCTGCCGTACGGCACGCCAGGGACGCCCCGCCCCAGGAACCCGATCGCCTCGGCGTTCATCTCCGCAGGCACCACCGCGTCGAGGCGCAACGAGCCGTGGGCCACGAAATGCGCCATCCGCACCGAGCTCAGCAGCGGAGCGACCTCCGAGCTCAGCAGCGGCGAGACAGAGGGACGGACAGGACGAGGGAGAGGCGGCGGGGGATGCTCGGGATTCGTCATGGTCCGAACGTACGGAGCGGGGCCCGTCCGGCGCGTTGGCCCGTTTCACCACCGCTGGTAGTTTTTCACCATGCGCGAGACGGAGATCCACCTCGGGGAGCCGCCCGTCGTCGCCAACGCGGGCGTCGGCGTGCACGGCGTCGCGAGCCGTACGGACGTCTTCCGGCTGCCGGAGCTGTGGCAACTGCATCTGTACCAGTACGAGGCCGAGCTGACCGTCGACGGAACGGCGCACGTCATCCGTCCCGGCCGAGTCAGCCTCGTACCGCCCGGCGCGACGGTCCGCTACCGCTACCGGGGCCGCTCGGAACACCTGTACGCGCATCTGCGCATCGCCCATGCAGGGGCACCGCGCACCGTGCCCGTGATGCAGGACGCCGGACCCGAACTCCCGATGCTGACCCGGCTGTTGCTCCAGGCGGTCGCTTCCGGGCCTGGCGAGCCGGAGCGAACCCGTGCCGAGATCTGGACGGCCCTGTGGCGCATCGCCCATCTCGCCCCGGCGGCCGAGCGGCCCGGACCGCACCCCGCCGTCACCGCCGCGATCGCCTATGTCGAGGCGAACCTGGCCGCCCCGCTCACCGTGCCCGCCGTGGCCCACGCCGCGGGCGTCTCGCACAACCACCTGACCCGGCTCTTCCGCGCCACCACGGGCGGCACCGTCGTCGCGTACATCCGGCGCCGCAGGCTCGACCGCGCCCACCACCTGCTGCGGGCCTCGACCCTGTCGATCCCGGCGGTCGCCGCGTCGGTCGGCATCCCCGACCTGCAGGCCTTCAACAAGGCGTGCCGACGCGAACTGGGAGCGTCACCGCGAGCCCTGCGCGGCGAGACGAGCGCCGCCTGAACCCCATCGGGCGCCTGCGAACGACCCTCAGGACTCCGCGGACTCCTTGACGGCCTTCAGAACCACGAACTTCGCGTCGCTCGCGACCAGTTGGCTGTTGCCGAAGAGGCGCCGCAGCTTCACGTGGTAGCCGAGATGACGGTTGCCGACCACCCACAGCTCGCCGCCCGGCCGCAGCGCCCGACGCGCCCCGGTGAACATCCGCCAGGCGGTGGCGTCGGACGTCGCCTGGTGCGAGTGGAAGGGCGGATTGTTCAGCACGAGGTCGACGCTGGCGTCCGGAATGCCCTCAAGCCCGTCGCCGACGCGGAACTCCGCCTTGCCGTACTCCACCGTGTCGTCGGTGTTCGCCCAGTACGTGGCCTCCGCCGAGGTCACGGCCTGGTACGACTCGTCAAGGAACAGCGTCTCGGCCCGAGGCCGCGCCAGCGCCATCGCCGTACCGACGACTCCGTTGCCGCAGCCCAGGTCCACGACGCGCTCGGCCCCGCCCTCGTACGGCAGGTGCTGGAGGAAGAACCTGGTGCCGATGTCGAGGCGCTCGGCGCAGAAGACGCCCGCGTGGTTGACGACCTTGCGGCCGGAGGCGGGACCGATCCCGTCGGGCAGCGTGTAGCTGTGCGGCCACGGGTTGGCCGGTCTGGTGATCCCCGGATTCGGCGTGCAGAAGATCAGCCGGGCCTTCTTCTCGGCCAGCGAGGTCCGGGTGGGCCCGAGGATCCGCTCGAACAGCTTCAGCGTGGAGGTGTGGATCTCCTTCACCATGCCGGTGCCGATGACGACCGTCCCCTCGTGCACGGCGGGTGCCAGGCGCAGCAGCTGGTCCTCCAGGAGCGCGAGGCTCTTCGGCACCCGCACCAGCAGCACGTCGACGCGGTCGACCGTCGGATCCTGGGTGGTGAGGAGGCGTACGGAGTCCTGGGCCGCGCCGTTGCGCGCCAGATTGGCGCGGGTCGCCTCCCGGGTGAGGAACGACTCGGTGATCTGCACCGGCCGGTGAGCCCGGAGGGCCGTGGTGAGGGCGCCCCACCGGTCGCCGACCACGACCACCGTGCCGTCGAGTGCCTGGTCGCTTTCCGCGAGATGCTTCAGCAGATACTCGTCGGAGGCGTCCCACGCACGGAGCTGGTCACGGGAGTCCTCGGGGAAGCGGGCCAGCGTCAGCTCGGCCGAGGGGGTCGTCATACGGTCGGTCATTGGGTCCAGGCTATCCGAGGCGCAGCTCAGGGGGTTTCCGGCGTCCGCCCGAGCACGTGCGCGAGGATGGGAGCCATGGACGCCGAGCTGTTCCCCCGGGCCCGTACGGAGATCGCGCCGGGCGCCGTGCACCTGCCGGACTGGCTGACCGCCGAGCGCCAGAGCGAACTTCTCGACGCCTGCCGCGCCTGGGCACGCCCGCCCGCGGGGCTGCGCACGGTCCGCACACCGGGCGGCGGCACGATGACGTCCCGGCAGGTCTGCCTCGGCCGGCACTGGTACCCGTACGGGTACGCGCGCACGGTCGTCGACGGGGACGGGGCGCCGGTGAAGGAGTTCCCCGGGTGGCTGGGGGAGCTGGGCCGCCGCGCGGTCGTCGACGCGCTCGGCCCGGAGGCGGCCATGGCGGCGGCGTACGACATCGCACTGATCAACTTCTACGACGCCGACGCCCGCATGGGCATGCACCGCGACAGCGACGAGAAGTCCGACGCTCCGGTGGTGTCGCTGAGCCTCGGCGACACCTGCGTCTTCCGCTTCGGCAACACCGAGTCGCGGACCCGCCCCTACACCGACGTGGAACTGCGCAGCGGCGACCTGTTCGTGTTCGGCGGGGACGCCCGGCTCGCGTACCACGGGGTGCCGCGCGTGCACGCGGGCACGGCGCCACCCGAGTTGGGCCTGACCGGGCGCCTGAACGTCACGCTGCGGGTGAGCGGCCTCTAGGGCGGCGGGTCCATCCGGCTCGTCCGGTTCGTTCGGGTCGTTGCCCTGGCCACGGGACGACCGGATCATGGGAGACTCGCCCTCATGAGCGGCAATGCGGCCCCCAGAGCGGCGGGAGAAGGAAGCACCAGGACACGCCTGGACCGGGGGCGGGGTGCGCTCGGGCCCGCCCTGGAACTCGTGCACACCGGACGCGCGCCCACACGGGCCGTACTCACCGCCGAGCTCGGCGTCACACGGGCGACGGCAGGCGCGGTCGCCGCGGAACTCGAAGCACTCGGACTGATCCACGTCGACGCGCGCCCCGGCGCGGCCGCCGGCTCACAGGGCCGCCCCTCGCACCGTCTCGAACTCGCCGAGGACGGCCCCGTGGCGCTCGCCGCCCAGGGGCACGCCGGCGGCTTCCGCGAG
>NZ_JAPWHT010000359.1:0-10757 GCF_027270795.1 Streptomyces sp. ActVer | reverse complement strand
GCCTCGCCACGCGCGGTGGACGCGACTGCGAGCCCGTCGAGGACGTGACGCTCGCGCGCGGCAACGTCGTCCTCGTCGACCACGGCCGCTCCCTGAACTGGTGCGGCGACGGCCTGCCGGAGACGGTGACCGTACCGCCCGTGCCCGCCGTCGTCGGCTCCTGCGCCCCTCCCGCCATCGGCTGCCGGGACCGCGACGAGGGCAATGCGCCCGCGAGGCTCATCAACTCCCTCACGGACAAGGCCGAATGCGGAGACCCCCTCGCCCCGGACGATATCCGCGAGCTGTTCGACGTCGTCGGAGAGGACGCCACCGTACGCGCCGGTCTTGGCCTGGAACTCGCCGGGCAGCGGCAGGAACGTGTAGTGCCCGGCACGGCGTACGCGCAGGTCGCGGCCCTCAGGACCCTGCTCGCCCAGTCCGTGTACCCCGGTGTCGCACCCCGCTTCCGGCCGGTCCTCGGCCGCTCGCCCGTGGCGCAGACCGTGCCGTTCCCGGACCCGCGGACCGTCGCCGCTGGCCAGGCCGAGCGGATCGCCGCCATCCCCGGACGGGTCAGGCAGCGGCTCGTCGAGCTGTGGCGCAGCGCCCGTGACCGCGACGGGCTCGGCGAGCAGGAGATCGCCGAACTCACCGTGATCTACGGCCTGAAGACCCTGGAGCACCTCGAACTTCACCTCCACCCGGTCCGCGCCCTGCGTGAACTCCTCTTCCGCAGCGACCAGTTGCTCGACGCCAAGCTGCGCCGCGTCGAGGTGCTCACGGCACGGGCCCGCGCGGGCACGGTCCTCGACGGGCACATCGCCTGGGAGATCGCGCACAGTTGGGGACCGGCGTACGCGGCCGGACTGCGCCCGGACGAACTCGTGCTGCGCGGCCCCGCCTCGGCGGCGCTGCGCCACGACCCGCGCCAGGCACTCCCGGCCGTACGCCTCCACGACAGCGACAGCGACAGCGATGGCGACGGCGACCGTGACCGTGACGTGGTGTGGGAGCCGCGCCGGGACCTGCTCGACAGCACGCCCCGCGACCGGCACTTCGTCGGCGAACTGGAGGACGACGGACGCCTCGCCCTGCGCTTCGGCGACGGCCGCCACGGCGCCCGTCCGACCCCCGGCGCCCGCCTCGAACTCCGCTACCGGCTCGGCGGCGGCACCGCCGGAAACGTCGGCGCGGAGGCCATCAACCACCTCGTCCTGTGCAATGACAGTGACGGCGGCGACCGTGAGGAACCGCCCGTGGCCGGTGTACGCAACCCGCTGCCCGCCGTCGGCGGCACGGAGCCCGAACCCGTCGAGCAGGTACGCCAGTTGGCCCCCCTCGACCTGCGCCGCACACGCCTCCGCGCGGTCACCGCCGAGGACTACGCGGCCCTCGCCTCCGCCCTGCCCGGGGTGCAGCGGGCCGCAGCCGCGATCCGCTGGACCGGCAGCGTCCAGGAGGCCCACATCGCCGTCGACCCGTACGGCACCGGCGCCCCCTCGCAGGCACTGCTCGCCGAGGTGGCCCAGGCCCTGGAGGCGTACCGGCGCATCGGCCACGACCTCGTGGTCGCGCCCGCCCGGCTCGTGCCGCTCGACATCGAGCTGAAGGTGTGCGCCAAGCCGGGGCACCAGCACGGGCAGATCCTGGCCGAGCTGTACCGCGTACTCGGCAGCGGCCGCCTCCCGGGCGGACGGCTCGGCTTCTTCCACCCGGACGCGCTGACCTTCGGCGAACCGGTCCGGCTCAGCCGTCTGGTCGCCGTCGCGGCCGCGGTGCCCGGCGTCGAGAGCGTCCACGTCACACGGCTTCGAAGGCTGTTCCACGAGGACCGAGGAGAGAGGGAGGACGGCGTGCTGCGGCTCGGCCCGCTGGAGATCGCCACCTGCGACAACGACCCCGACCGGCCGGAGAACGGCCGCCTTGCGATATCCCTCGGAGGTGCCCGATGAGCGACGACTGCACCTGCGGCGGCGCATGCGGCCACGGCGTGTCCGACGGCGGCACATACGGTCGCGGTACATGCGATTGCGGCGGTGCGTGCGGCGGCCACGACGAGCGCCTCGCCCCCGCCCCGCTCCACAACCCTCCCCCAGCCTCCGGCCGGGGGTACCCCCATCTCGCTTCGCTCGGCCGCACGGCCCTCGACTACCGCGTCGGCGAGTACGGCTCCTTCCTGGCCGCCCAGCTCGACCGGCTCGCCTCGCCCGCGTACCCGGCCCTGAAGGGGCTCACGGTCCGCACCCCCGACGACCCGGCGATCGGTCTGCTCGACGCCACGGCCGTCCTCGGAGACCTGCTCACCTTCCACTCCGAGCGGATCGCCGACGAGGCCTATCTGCGGACGGCCAACGAGCACCGCTCGCTCGCGCTGCTCGGCCGCCTGGTCGGACACCGGCCGCGGCCCGGAGTCGCCGCCTCCACGCACCTCGCGTACAGCCTCGAACGCGACCCGCGCGCCGAGACCCTGCCCGTGGTGATCCCGCGAGGGGCGCAGAGCCACAGCGTGCCCGCGTCGGCCGGCGAGGAGTCGCAGACCTTCGAGACGAGCCGTGACCTGACGGCCCGCTGGGACTGGAACGAACTGAAGGTCCGGCGCCGCCGCCCGTCCCTCGTCACCCCGGCGGACCTGGAGCGCCGCTCGGAGCTCTTCGTCGAAGGCACCGCCAACTCCCTCCAGACCGGCGACCAGTTGCTCTTCGTTTTCGGCGAGCAGGCGGCCACCGCACCGAAGTTGCTGCCCGTCGCAAAGGTACGGATCGACCGGGACGACGAGATCACCGCGATCGGCCTGGCCCAGTCGGCCCCGCCCACTCTCAGGGAACTCGTCGACGAGGTACGGCGGTGGACCTCCGAACCCGAGGCGCCGGGCGACCCCGGTGACGAACCGCCCACCCCGGAGGTCCCCAACCCGCGCCCGGTCAGCCGCCTGATCGAGGACTTCGACGACCAGGTCCTCGCCCCGCTGCGTGCCGACCTGGACGGGATCAAGACTCCGGAGAGCCTCGCGTCCCGCCTCGCCGAGCCCGTGGCACGCCTGGGTGAGGCCCAGGTCCTCGCGACGCCCTACGAGGATGTCGCGGCGTGGTTCGAGCAGTTGGAGGCGATACTCGCCGAACTGGCCGAGCGCGCACTTGAGTTGGCGCCCTCGCAGCCGGTGCCGCCGACGGGCGGGCAGGCCTCGACGGCGGCCTCGGGCGACCAGGGCACGGCGGCAGCCATCGGCCAGGGCACGGCATCAGCCGCTGCCCCGAGCCCGACAACTCCCGGCGCCCCGAGCCCGACGGCCTCCGCCACCCCAACCCCCCTCGGCCCCCGCGAAGCCGCCCTCCAAGCCCTCGGCTCCGTCCTCCCCGCCCTCCGCGGCAGGGCCCCGGCACCGACCACCGGCGCCGAACAGCCCCGCCGCCCGGGCGCGGACACGGCCCGCCTGCTCTCTGCCCTGAACCCCGGCCTGACCGGCCTCTATCCGGCCTGGCGGACGACCGCCGCCCCCGGCACCCCGCAACTCCTGCGGGAACTGCTCGCGATGCGGGTGACCACGGCACCCTTCGGAGCAATGGCCCCGCTCAAGCCGGTCCAGGACGACCGGGGCCGGGTCATCCGCACCGCCGACTGGCCCCTCACCGGCGCCGCCCTGGTCAGCATGCGCGTCGTGTTCGACCCGGCGGGCAAGGTCCCGGTGCGCGCGGAGTTCCAGTACGTCGAGGGCAGCAGTTCCGACCAGCGCGCGGAGAACCTGCCGGTCGCGGTGCCGGTCACCTTCCGCCTCGGCGCGGGCGAGGTGGACCTGTCCACCCGCGCCGGCCAGGACCGCGAGCTGAGCTGGCTCAACCGGCGCCCCACCGACTCCCAGGAGCCCGGCGTCACCGCGGTCCTCCGCGAGGGCCTGCCCAACCGCACGCTCTTCGTGTCCCGCCCGGACGCGGACGGCCTGGTCCACGTGGGCGTGCACAACGGCACATCCGAGCAGGTCACCCTCCGGCCGGGCGTCCCGGAGCGGTTCACGCACGGCGAGTACGAGGTGAGCCTCACGTACACCGTGGGCAGCGCCGCGCCGAACGTGGAGGTGGTCATCGCCTCGAAGCCGGAGCCCACCAACCGCCGCGTCCTGCAGCTGGACCGGGTGCACGACGGCATCACGGTCGGCAGCTGGGTCGCGATCCAGCGGCCCGGCAAGGGAGCTGAGGGTGGTATCCCGGGTGACAAGAAGCTCGCGTTCGTCACCACGAAGGTCGTGGCCGCGCGGACGGCCGCGTACACCAACTACGGAATCACCGGCCGCGGGACCGAACTCGTCCTGGCCGACCCGTGGTTGGACGAGTTCGACGTCCTGCTCTCGCACATCCGCGACACCACTGTCCACGCGGACGGTGAGCCGTTGCGCCTGGCAGACGAGCCGCTGGGCGAGGACGTGCACGGCAACGAGATCGAACTCGCCGAGCTGTACGACGGGTTGAGGCCGGGCCGCACGCTGATCGTCGCGGGCGAGCGCAGCGACATCCCCGGCGTGGCAGCCGTCCAGGCCACGGAGGTCGTCACCATCGCGGCCGCCGACCCAGCCGTCGATCCCCAACTGCCAGGTGACCACGTCCACACGCAGCTGACGCTCACCGCGGACCTCGCGTACCGCTACCGCCGCGAGACCGTGCGGATCCTCGGCAACGTGGTCGAGGCGACCCACGGCGAGGGCCGGGACGAGCCGATCGGCAGCGGCGACTCGGACCGTACGAACCAGACGTTCGCGCTCTGGCAGTCCCCGCTCACCTGGCTCGCCGACGACAACCCCCTCGGTGCCACCCCCGTCCTGGAGGTGAGGGTCGACGGTGTGCTCTGGCACGAGGTCGACAGCCTCGCCGGGCGCGGTCCGCGCGAGCGGGTCTGCATCACCGGGACCACCGCCGACGGCCGCACCACCGTGACCTTCGGCGACGGCGTCCACGGGGCCCGACTGCCCAGCGGCCACGAGAACATCCGCGCCCGCTACCGCTTCGGCACGGGCAGGGCCGCCAACGTGGCGGCCGGCCGCATCACCCGGGCACTCACCCGCCCCCTCGGCGTCACCGCGGTCACCAACCCGCGCTCCGCCACGGGCGGCGCCGACGCCGACGGTCCCGGACTCACCCGGCGCACGGTCCCGCTGGCCGTCTCGGCCCTCGACCGTCTGGTCTCGGAGAGCGACTACGAGGACTTCGCCCGCTCCCGGGCCGGCATCGGCCGGGCCGCCGCGCGCGAACTCTTCGACGGACGGCGGCGCGTGCTGCACGTGACGGTCGCGGGCACGGACGACGTGCCCATCGCCGAGGACTCGGACCTGCTGAGTGCCCTGCGCGGCGCGCTCACCGAGTACGGTGACCCGAACCTCCCGGTCCGCGTGGACGTCCGCGAACTCGTCGCGCTCCTCGTCGCCGCGAAGGTGAAGGTGGCGCCCGACCACACCTGGCAGATCGTCGAACCCCGCCTGCGCCAAGCCCTGTTGCGTCGACTGGGCTACGAGGGAAGGGAGTTGGGGCAGCCCGCCCGCCTCTCCGACATCCTGGCCACGGCCCACCAGGTGCCCGGCGTCGACTACATGGACGTCGACGTCTTCACCGGCGTCCCCGCCTCCGCGACCGCCGGGGAGCTCACCGAGCTCCTCGCGAACCCGGGCCTGCCGAAGGCCTCGGTCCCGGCGCGCGGAGCCACGTACGACGAGAAGGTCCACACCGTGCGTGCGAAGGACGGCGAGACGCTGTCGGCCATCTGTGCGCGCCACGGCGTCCCGCTCGCCGAACTCCTGCGCCTGAACCCCGACATCACCGACACCCGCCGCCTGGCGAAGGGCCGTTCGGTGTACGTCTTCCGCGGCATCCGCCCGGCCCAGCTCGCACTGCTGTCGCCGAAGGCCGCGGACACCCTGATTCTGACGGAGGTCAAGTGATGCCCGCGATCGCCGCGACGGCCGCGATGTCTGCGGACGTCCAGTTCGAGACGGAGGCCGTGTGATGGCCAGGGAACCGGACGGACTCGCCGAGCTGCTGCCCCAGTGGCACCGGCTGCGCGACGCCCAGGAGGGCGAACCGCTGCGCGCCCTGCTCGCCGTCATGGCCGAGCAACTCGACCTCGTACGCGACGGGGTCGAGCAGGGCTACGAGGACCTGTTCGTCGAGACGGCGGCCCCCTGGGTGCTGCCGTACCTCGGCGACCTCGTCGGCTACCGGACGCTGCCGGGTTACGAGCGAAGCGAGATGGGGGTCCCCCCGGCCGGAGGCTGGGGGAGGGTCCTCACCACCGGTCTGCGGGGCGGGAGTTCGGCCGCGCTCACCGAGGCCGTAGCCCCGCGCCGCGATGTCGCCGCGACCGTCGCCAACCGCCGCCGCAAGGGCACCCTCCACCTCCTCGAAGAACTCTCCGAGCGGGTGGCCGACTGGCCCGCACGCGCCGTCGAGCTCTCCCGCCACGTCTCCCACCAGCAGCCCGTGAAGCTGTACGGGACCGGTGGCGCCGAGCGCGGGACACGCGGACGCACGGTCGACCTGAGGGACAGCTCGGCGCTCGACCTGGCGGGCGGCCCCTTCGGCGCGGTGGCCCGCTCGGTCGACGTCCGCAGGGCCGACTCCCGTCACCGGCAAGGTGGTTGGAGCCCGGCCGGGGTCGGACTCTTCGTATGGCGGCTGAAGGCGCACTCGCTGACGTCCTCCCCGGCGTACTGCATCGACCGGGCCCGCAACCTCTACACCTTCTCGATCCTCGGCAACGACACCCCGCTGGTCACCAAGCCGGTCCCGGAGCCGTCGCCCACGCACATCGCGACCATCGACAACGTTCCGGCGTTCATCCGCCGCCACCCGCTCCACGACCGGCTCGCCGACTACTACGGCCCCGGCAAGAGCTTCGTGATCCGGCGTGACGGCGAGGACCGGCCGGTGCCGCCCTCCGACATCGTGGTCGCCGACCTGTCGGACTGGCGCTACCGGCCCAAGCGCGGCCAGGTCGCGGTCGACCCGGAGCTCGGCCGGATCGCCTTCGGCGCCCGCACCGCGCCCCGCAAGGGCGTCTGGGTCGACTACCACTACGGGTTCGGCGCCGACATGGGCGGCGGCGAGTACGTACGCGACCGCGAACCGCGTCCGGACGCCTCCGTGTTCCGGGTCGGCTCCGGCGAGACGTATCGGCAGATCATGGACGCCTACCGCGCCTGGCAGAACGACCGCCGGGCCGGCCGCTGCGGGCCCGAGGGTATCATCGAGATCACCCACAGTGGCGCCTACCAGGAGCAGTTGGACTTCGACCTCGACCCGGGCGACCGGCTGGAACTGCGCGCGGCCGAGGGCACCCGGCCGGTGATCCGACTTCTCGACTGGTACAGCAATCGCCCCGACGCCCTCAACATCCGTGCGGTGTCGGAGGACTGCGCCCCCGGCGAGCGGCCACGGATCGTGCTCGACGGGTTGCTCGTCGCGGGCCGCGGCATCAACGTCACGGGCCCGATGGGCGCGGTCGTCGTACGCCACTCGACGCTCGTGCCCGGCTGGTCCCTGGAACCGGAGTGCGACCCGCACTCGCCCGAGGAGCCGAGCATCGTCCTGGAACGCACCACCGCGTGCCTCCAGGTCGAGCACAGCATCCTCGGCACGATCGAGGTCATCGGCGACGAGGTCTCCGAGGAACCCCTCGACATCCACCTCCGCGACAGCATTCTGGACGCCACCGCCGACGACCGCGAGGCACTCTCCGCCCCCGACTGCCGGCACGCCCACGCCGTGCTGCACCTGCACCGGACGACCGTGATCGGCGAGATCCACACGCACGCGGTCCGCATCGCCGAGAACTCCGTCTTCACCGGGCGGCTGCACGTGGCCCGCCGGGGCATCGGCTGCCTCCGCTACTCGTACGTGCCCACCGGGTCCCGTACGCCACGGCGTCACCGCCGCGGGCCGGACCTGGTGGGCCCCGAACAGGCCGCCCGCGTAAGGCCGTTGTTCACCTCGCAGCGCTACGGGACGCCCTGGTACGGGCTGTTGGCCGACCGGTGTGCCGAGGAGATCCGGCGCGGCGCGGAGGACGGGGCCGAACTGGGCGCCTTCCACGACCTGTACCGGCCGCAGCGCGAGGACAGCCTGCGGGCACGGCTCGCGGAGTACACGCCCGCGGGGACGGACGCGGGGATCTTCTTCGTGACCTGACCTCCGCGCCCCACGCGCACTCGACGCGCCCCAGAACCCGCACGCAATTCCTGAACCAGGGGGATCCCCTTCATGCACGCAGACCTCTCCCGCTCCACGTTCCGCCCGGAGCGGCACTACTCCGCGGTCATCGCCCAGCAGGGCCGCGTCCAGCTCGACGCCGACGCCAACGAGCAGACCGCGATCCAGCTGTACCAGGCCCGCGCGCTCACCGCCGACCTGATCGGGCAGCACGGCGGCCCGCGCGACGCCGCCGGCTTCCGTATCGAGTACGTCGGCGGCAAGCACGACATCGACACCCTGCACATCCACGGCGGCCGGTACTACGTCGACGGGATCCTGTGCGACGCGGGCCGCCCGGCCCCCGGCGTCCCCGTACCGGACGAGGGCGACGAGGAAGAGAAGGACAAGGCGCAGGATTCCGCGCAGCCGCCCGCGTACTGGACCTACTGGGACCAGCCCGACGGATACCGCGACCCGGAGAAGCCCGGCGACCGGCTGCCCTCGCCCGCCCAGGCCCCGTTCGTCGTCTACCTCCAGGTGTGGGAGCGCTCGGTCACCGCCGCCGAGGACCCGGCGCTGCGCGAGGTCGCCCTCGGCGCGGCCATGCCGGACACCGCCGCCCGCGCCAAGGTCGTCTGGCAGGTCCTGCCGCTGGCCCTCGACGAGCTGGAGACCGAGGAGCCCGAGCCGTCCAAGGAGGTCGTCCGCGCGGCCTTCGCACGCTGGGCGCAGAAGCAGGCCGGACCCTCGGCCCGCCTCGCCGCCCGAGCCGAACGGCCCGACCACGCCGACGAGGACCCCTGCCTGGTCAAGCCGGACTCCCGCTACCGCGGCCCCGAGAACCAGCTGTACCGCGTGGAGGTCCACGAGGGCGGCGCGCCGGGTGAGGGAGCCAAGGGCGGAGAGCCGAAGGAGGGCGCCACCTTCAAGTGGTCCCGCGAGAACGGCTCCGTGGTCTTCCCGGTCGACGAACTCGACGGCACCTGGGTCCAGTTGGCGTCCCTCGGCCACGACGACAAGCTGGACCTGGACGTCGGTGACCGGGTGGAGTTCACCGACACCGCGTACGCCTCCCGCCTCGAACCCCTCCCGCTGCTCAGGGTCGAGGAACTGGACCTGCCCGGCCGCCGCGTACGCCTGTCCGCCGAGCCGGAGCCGGGCGTCGGACGCCTGCCGCGCCTGCACCCGTTCCTGCGCCGCTGGGACCACCACGAGGGCCCGAGGCGCAAGGGCCGGTCAACCACCCTGCGGGGCGGGGCGGTTCCCGTCACGGAGGGGGAGTGGCTGCCCCTGGAGGACGGTGTCGAGGTCTACTTCGCCAAGGGCGGCACGTACCGCACAGGCGACCACTGGATCGTCCCCGCCCGTACGGCCACCGGCAGCGTCGAGTGGCCGGTCGACCCGGCGCGCCGCCCGCTGCTCCAGGGCCCGGCCGGTATCGCCCGCCACTTCGCGCCGCTCGCCCTGGTGAAGGGCGAGGGGGAGGCGCTGGACCTGCGGCTCGCCTTCGGCCCGCTCGCCAGCAGTATCCCGGCGGCGGACGAGGCGACGCTCGCGGCGGAGACCCGGGCGCGACAGGAGGAACAGGCGGCGGAGGCCGACCCGTCCGGCGGGAGGTCGCAGACCACCGCCGAGGCGGAGGCAGCCGTGGAAGGAGACAAGTAATGGCGAAGCCCCTGACCGCGTCCAAGCTGGTGGAGATCCTGCGCGCCGAGGGCCTCACGGTCCACGAGGTGCGCAACTGGCGCCGCCACAACCGCAATTCGAAGGGCCCGTGGGGTCCGATGAACGGCGTGATGATCCACCACACCGTCACCTCCGGCACCGCCGCCTCCGTCGACATCTGCTACGACGGCTACTCGGGCCTGCCCGGCCCCCTGTGCCACGGCGTCATCGACAAGAAGGGCCAGGTCCACCTCGTCGGCAACGGCCGCGCCAACCACGCGGGCCTCGGCGACGGCGACGTCCTGCGCGCGGTGATCAACGAGTCGAAGCTCCCTGCCGACAACGAGGCCGACACCGACGGCAACCGCCACTTCTACGGCTTCGAGTGCATCAACCTCGGCAACGGCAAGGACCCCTGGCCCGAGGCGCAGAAGGAGGCCATCGAGAAGGTCTCCGCCGCGATCTGCCGCGCCCACGGCTGGACCGAGCGCTCCGTCATCGGCCACAAGGAGTGGCAGCCCGGCAAGACGGACCCGCGCGGCTTCACGATGGACGGCATGCGCAAGCGCATAGCCGAGCGGCTGCGCGGCAAGGGCGACAGCGGCAAGCCCGCCCCCGACCCGAAGCCCGCACCCAAGCCCTCGTACGAGCCCTTCCCGGGCGGTGGCTTCTTCCACATCGGCCAGAAGTCCGCCGTGATCACGGCCATGGGCCGCCGCCTGGTCGCCGAGGGCTGCGGCCGCTACGAGAGCGGCCCCAGCCCCGACTGGACCGAGGCCGACCGCAAGTCCTACGCGGCCTGGCAACAGAAGCGAGGCTTCAAGGGCAAGGATGCGGACGGCATCCCCGGCAAGGTCACCTGGGACGCGCTGAAGGTGCCCAGGTCGGGCGACTGACCGGCGGCCCGCCGCCGCGCCGGGGCCGCGAACGGGCCGCGGACCC
>NZ_JAPWHT010000358.1:0-10771 GCF_027270795.1 Streptomyces sp. ActVer | reverse complement strand
GGACGTTCCCATGCCCCGACGCGCACGCCGCCACGCCGTGGGCGCGGCACCTTCCCGAGGCCCGGGCCCGGGAACACCGGGGTGCTCACGCCCGGGCTGACGAGTGTCGTGGTGCCGCCCCGACGCGGGCGGAGTTTCACGGCCACGCGAGACACGCCCGTCGCACCCATCGCACCCATGCGGGACATGGTGATCACGCCGGCACGAGCGACAGGAAGTGCCGCAGGTAGCGCGGGTTGACCCGGCGCATCGACAGCAGCACGTACAGGTCGGCGACGCCGAAGTCGGGGTCGTGGGCCGGTTCCGCGCAGACCCAGGCGCCGAGGCGGAGGTAGCCGCGCAGCAGCGGGGGCAGTTCGGTGCGGGCGGGACGGGTGACGCCCTCGGCGCTCCACGGCAGCAGCGGACGTACGCGGTACTCCTCGGGTGCCAGGTGCTTGTCCCGTACCCGGTCCCAGGTGCCCGCGGCGAGCGTGCCGCCGTCGGCGAGCGGGATGGAGCAGCAGCCGGCCAGCCACTCGTGGCCGCCGTCGACCATGTAGCGGGCGATCCCGGCCCATATGAGACCGATGACCGCGCCGTCGCGGTGGTCCGGGTGGACGCAGGAGCGGCCGACCTCGACGAGCCCGGAGCGGATCCCGGCCAGCGGTCCGAGGTCGAACTCGCCCTCCGAGTAGAGCCGTCCGGCGATCGCCGCGCGGTCGGGCGGCAGCAGCCGGTAAGTGCCGACCACCTGCCCGGTCGTGGTGTCGCGTACGAGCAGGTGGTCGCAGTACGCGTCGAAGGCGTCGACGTCGAGGCCCGGCTGCGAGGAGGAGAGCAGGGCGCCCATCTCCCCGGCGAAGACGTCGTGACGCAGCCGCTGGGCGGCGCGGACGTCCGCCTCGTCGCGGGCGAGGGTGACGGTGTAGCGGGTGGGGGCCGTCGACAGTGGGGGGCTGTCGAGCGTGGAAACGCCGGTCATGGCACTCTCCTGGTCACGGGCCGGTTCGGCGGAGCGGCGCGGCGGACCGAAGCGAACGGTCCGTGCGCTCCTGTTCTTCCGACGCCGGCTGACCGGCGAGTAACCCCCGGAGAGAGACCGGGTGTGAGCTTGTTGAATGCCAGGGGTGCCTGGTAAGGCGGGGGTGTCCGTGCCCCGTAAGGGGCGCGGGGAACTGCGCGACCAGCCACATCGGACCCGCAGCCCGCAAACAACCACGGCCCCTACGGCGCTACCGCTTACCCGCCTTTCGAGTCGCCCGCAGCCACTCCTTGTTCATGCCCGTGATGGAGACGAGCGGGATGCCCTTCGGGCAGGCGGTGGCGCACTCCCCGGCGAGCGTGCACCCGCCGAACCCCTCCTCGTCCATCTGCGCCACCATGTCCAGCACCCGGGTCTCCCGCTCGGGCGCACCCTGCGGCAGCACGTTCAGATGGTTGATCTTCGCCGAGGTGAAGAGCATCGCGGCCCCGTTCGGGCAGGCCGCCACACACGCCCCGCAGCCGATGCACTCGGCGTGCTCGAAGGCGAAGTCGGCGTCCGGCTTCGGCACGGGCGTCGCGTGGGCCTCGGGCGCGGCGCCGGTCGGGGCGGTGACGTAGCCGCCGGCCTGGATGATCCGGTCGAAGGCGGACCGGTCGACGACCAGGTCCTTGACGACCGGGAAGGCGGAGGCGCGCCACGGCTCGATGTCGATCGTGTCGCCGTCCTCGAAGGACCGCATGTGCAGCTGGCAGGAGGTCGTGCGCTCCGGCCCGTGCGCGTCGCCGTTGATGACGAGCGAGCACGCGCCGCAGATGCCCTCGCGGCAGTCGTGGTCGAAGGCGACCGGGTCCTCGCCCTTGAGGATGAGCTCCTCGTTGAGGGTGTCCAGCATCTCCAGGAAGGACATGTCGGCCGAGATGTCGTCCACTTCGTACGTGGACATCGCTCCGTCGGCGTCGGCGTTGCGCTGCCGCCAGACGCGCAGGGTGAGCTTCATGCGTAGCTCCGCTGGGTGGGGTGGACGTACTCGAAGACGAGGTCTTCCTTGTGCAGGACGGGGGCTTCACCGGTCTCGGTGAACTGCCAGGCGGCCGCGTACGAGAACTCCTCGTCCCGACGCTCCGCCTCCCCGTCCGGGGTCTGGGACTCCTCGCGGAAGTGACCGCCGCAGGACTCGGCGCGGTGCAGCGCGTCGAGGCACATCAGCTCGGCGAGCTCCAGGTAGTCGACGATGCGGTTGGCCTTCTCCAGCGACTGGTTGAACTCCTCGCCGGTGCCGGGGACCTTGATGCGCCGCCAGAACTCCTCGCGGATCTGCGGGATGCGCTCAAGTGCCTTGCGCAGCCCCGAGTCCGTACGCGCCATTCCGCAGAACTCCCACATCAGCTCGCCGAGTTCGCGGTGGAAGGAGTCGGGGGTGCGGTCGCCGTCGACGGCGAGGAGCAGCCGCAGCCGGTCCTCGGTGTCGGCCAACACCTCCTGGACGACGGGGTGTTCGTCCGTCACCTCGTCATGGTGCGGGTTGCGGGCGAGGTAGTCGTTGATGGTCGACGGGAGGACGAAGTAGCCGTCGGCGAGGCCCTGCATCAGCGCGGACGCGCCGAGCCGGTTCGCGCCGTGGTCCGAGAAGTTGGCCTCGCCGATCGCGAACAGGCCCGGGACGGTGGTCTGGAGGTCGTAGTCGACCCAGAGGCCGCCCATCGTGTAGTGCACGGCGGGGTAGATCCGCATCGGCACCTCGTACGGATCCTCGTCGGTGATCCGCTGGTACATGTCGAAGAGGTTGCCGTACTTTGCCTCGACCGCCTTGCGGCCCATGCGCCCGATGGCACCGGCGAAGTCGAGGTACACGCCCTGGCCGCCGGGGCCCACTCCCCTGCCCTCGTCGCAGACGTTCTTCGCGGCGCGGGAGGCGATGTCGCGCGGGACGAGGTTGCCGAAGGAGGGGTAGATGCGCTCCAGGTAGTAGTCGCGCTCGTTCTCGGGGATCTCGTTCGCGGGGCGGTTGTCGCCCTTCGCCCTCGGGACCCAGATCCGGCCGTCGTTGCGCAGCGACTCGCTCATCAGCGTCAGCTTGGACTGGTGCTCGCCGGTGCGCGGGATGCAGGTGGGGTGGATCTGGGTGAAGCACGGGTTGGCGAAGTAGGCGCCGCGCCGGTGGGCCCGCCAGACCGCGGTGGCGTTGGAGTTCATGGCGTTCGTGGAGAGGTAGAAGACGTTGCCGTAGCCACCGCTCGCGAGCACCACGGCGTCCGCGTAGTACGTGTCGATCTTCCCGGTGATCAGATCGCGGGCGACGATGCCGCGCGCCCGCCCGTCGACGACGATCAGGTCGAGCATCTCGGTGCGCGGATGCATCTCGATGTTGCCGGCGGCTATCTGGCGGGAGAGCGCCTGGTAGGCGCCGAGCAGGAGTTGCTGGCCCGTCTGGCCGCGGGCGTAGAAGGTGCGGGACACCTGGACGCCGCCGAAGGAGCGGGTGTCGAGGAGGCCGCCGTACTCGCGGGCGAAGGGCACGCCCTGCGCGACGCACTGGTCGATGATCTCGACGGAGATCTGGGCGAGCCGGTGGACGTTCGACTCGCGCGCCCTGAAGTCCCCGCCCTTGACGGTGTCGTAGAACAGCCGGTGGATGGAGTCGCCGTCGTTGCGGTAGTTCTTGGCGGCGTTGATACCGCCCTGCGCGGCGATCGAGTGGGCGCGGCGAGGGGAGTCCTGGTAGCAGAACTGCACGACGTGGTAGCCCTGTTCGGCGAGTGTGGCGCCGGCGGAGCCGCCCGCCAGACCCGTGCCGACGACGATCACGGTGTGCTTGCGGCGGTTGGCGGGGTTGACCAGCTTGGCCTCGAAGCGGCGGGTGTCCCAGCGCTCACCGACCGGTCCCTCGGGGGCCTTGGTGTCGACGACCGGCTCTCCGGTCGTGTACTCGGCGAATTCAGCGGTCATGTCAGCTCACCACTCCGGTCATCACGCCCACGGGTACGGCGATGAAGCCCGCCGTCAGCACCAGCGCGAGCACGTTGGCGATGGTCTTGAAGGCCCGGTCGCGGGTGCGGCTGCCCACGCCGAGGGTCTGTGCCGCGCTCCAGAAGCCGTGCCGTACGTGCAGACCGAGCGCGAGCATCGCGACGATGTAGATGACGTTGCCGTACCAGGTGGAGAAGGTGTCGATCACGTTCTGGTACGGGCGTCCGGACTGGAAGCCGTCCGGGTGCACGGTGCCGGTCGTCAGGTCGAGGATGTGCCAGACGATGAAGAGGCCGAGGATGATCCCGCCCCAGCGCATGGTGCGGGTGGCGTAGCTGGCCCGGGGCTTCTTGTGTACGTACTTGGTGGGGCGCGCCCTGATGTCGCGGCGGCTCAGCTGGTACGCGGAGACGGCGTGCGCGACGACGGCGGCGACCAGGACCACGCGGATGATCCACAGCGCCCACTCGTAGTGCAGGAAGGGCTCGCCGATGGTGCGCAGCCAGTGCGCGTAGCGGTTGAACTCGTCCGACCCGAAGAAGATCTTGAGGTTGCCCAGCATGTGAACGACCAGGTACCCCAGCATGATCAGGCCGCTGACGGCCATCACGGTCTTCTTGCCGACGGACGAGTCCCACATGGTGCGCGTCATGGACGGTTTTCGTTCCGTCCGCGTTGCCAGAGCCATGGAACGCACGCTAGGGCCGGGAGGGCCGATCGGTCCAAGACATGGAGCAGCTCGATTCGATAGGCCCTGGCTATCGTGGGCGTATTCTTGGGGCATGCAGTTCCAGCAGCTCCAGTACTTCGTGGCCGTCGCCGAGACGCGGCACTTCACCCGGGCCGCCGATCTGGTCCATGTCGCTCAGCCGTCGCTCTCCCAGCAGATCAAGGCTCTGGAGCGGGAGTTGGGCGCCGATCTCTTCCTCCGGGCCCGCGGGAACATCACGCTCACGGACGCGGGCGAGGCGCTGCTGCCGCTGGCCCGCCGCATCCTGGCCGACGCGGACACGGCCCGGCACGAGGTCCAGGAGCTGGCCCAGCTGCGCAGCGGGCGGGTCCGGCTGGGCGCGACGCCGAGCCTGTGCACGGGCCTGCTGCCGGATGTGCTGCGCGCCTTCCACGACCGGTATCCCGGCATCCGGCTGCTGATCGAGGAGGGCGGCTCGCACGATCTCGTACGGGAGCTCGCGCGTGGGGCGCTCGATCTCGCCCTGGTGGTGCTGCCGCTGCCCACGCCGTCGCCCGCCCTGACCACGGTGGAGGTGCTGCGGGAGGACCTGGTGGTGGTGTCGTCGCCGGAGGCGTCGGCGCCGGGGGGTGGGCGGCGGTCCGTGCGGGTTTCCGACCTGGAGGGTGAGCGGCTGGTGATGTTCCGGCACGGGTACGACCTGCGGGAGCTGACCGTTGCCGCGTGTCGCTCCGCCGGGTTCGAGCCGGATTTCGCGGTGGAGGGTGGGGAGATGGACGCGGTGTTGGGGTTTGTCCGGGCGGGGCTGGGGGTGGCTGTGGTGCCGCGGATGGTCGCTGCGCGGACCGGGCGGGGGTTGCGGGTCACCCCGCTTGCCCGGCCCGGGCTGGCTCGGACCATCGCGCTGGCGCACCGCAGTGATGTGGCTCCGCCTCGGGCTGCGCGGGAGCTTCAGCGGATGCTGCTGGAACGGTGAGGCTCCGCCGGGGGGCGGTACCCGGGGACACCGTTCTGGTTGAGCGCCGTTCGGGGGTGCGGGTGCGTGGGGGCTGGTAGCACAGTTCCCCGCGCCCCTGAAAAGCGGGGCTGCGCCCCTGGCTTTCGCCTTTGGGGGCGCGGGGAACTGCGCGCTCAGCCACGATGCGCCCGCACACGCAAAGGCACTCAGCCCGTCGCGTCCACCAGTGCCAGCTCGTGGAGGCGGTCCGGAGGCCCCGGGCGGGCGTAGTACCAGCCCTGGGCCGTGTCGCAGCCCAGTATGCGGAGTTGTTCGGCCTGGGCCGCTGTTTCGACGCCCTCGACCGTGACCCCGAGGTCCAGGCTGTGGGCCAGGGAAACGATCCCTTCGACGATCTTGAGGTCGACGGGATCGGCCGGGAACTGCTGCATGCCCTGGGTGAAGGAACGGTCCAGCTTGAGGATGCTCACCGGGAGGCGACGCAGGTTGGCGAGGTTCGAATAGCCCGTGCCGAAGTCGTCGAGGGCGATGTCGACGCCCATCTCGGCGAGCCGGCGCAGCGGCTTGAGCAGGTCGTCGTCGGCGCCGATCAGGGCGGACTCGGTGACCTCCAGGCAGGGCGAGGACGGGTCGAGCCCGATGCGCTCCAGGATGTCGACCGTGTCGGCGACCAGGCCGGGATGGGTCAGCTGGCACGGCGAGAGGTTCACGTTGATGCGCAGCGGACCGGCGTCGGCGTGACGTTCCTGCCACTCGCGGGCCTGGCGGACCGACTGCTCCAGGACCCAGCGGCCGAGCGGCACGATCAGGCCGGTGTGCTCAGCGAGCGGGATGAACCGGTCGGGTCCGAGCACGCCGTGCTGCGGATGCAGCCAGCGCACGAGAGCCTCCGCACCGCGAACGCTGCCGTCGCCGAGGTGGACGAGCGGCTGGTACTCGATGAAGAACTCGTTCCGGTCCAGGGCCGCGGGCAGCGCCGTGGTGAGCCCGTGCCGGGTGATGGCACGGGCGTCGGCCTCGGGGTCGGCGAGCTCGTAGCGGTTGCCGCCCGCCGACTTGGCGCGGTACATCGTGATGTCGGCGCTGCGCAGCACCTCGGCCGGGCCGCGCTCGCCCGCCGGGCCCTCGACGATGCCGATGCTGCCGCGGACGGTCAGTTCCCTGCCGTCGATGCGCACCGGTGTGATCAGGGCGTTCATGATGCGGTCGGCGAGCGCGTCGACCTCGCTCTCGGTGTCGGGCCCGGTCGTCAGGGCGACGAACTCGTCGCCGCCGAGCCGGGCGACCATCTCGCCGGGCGCGGTCGCGCAGGACTGCAACCGGTCGGCGACCTCGACGAGCAGCCGGTCGCCGGCCGCGTGCCCGAGGCTGTCGTTGATGGTCTTGAAGCCGTCGAGGTCGAGGTAGCAGAGACCGAAGCGCATGCCGTCGCCCGCCGCGAGCGCCTTGTCGAGCCGCTCGAAGAACAGCGTCCGGTTGGGCAGTCCGGTGAGCGCGTCGTGGGTGGCCTCGTACCGCAGCCGCAGGTTGAGCAGCCGCCGCTCGGTGGTGTCCTCCATGAGGGCGAGCTGGAACTGGGGCCGGCCGTCCGCGTCACGCAGCAGGGAGACGGTGAGGTTGGTCCACAGAACCGTTCCGTCGGGCCGGTAGAAGGCCTTCTCCACGTGGTAGTGCTCGCGGTCGCCGCGCACCAGCTCCTCGTAGAGCCGCCACACCTGGGGGGCGTCCTCGGGGTGGGTCCACTCGGTGACGTTGCGGCCGCGCATCAGCTGCTCGGTGCCGCCGAACATCCGCAGCAGGGCGTTGTTCACCTGCAGGATGTTGCCGTCGAGGTCGGCGACGCCGATGCCTATCGCGGCGCCCTCGAAGACCGCGCGGAAGCGTGCCTCGGTGGCGTGCAGCGCGTCGGCCACCACGCCCTGGGCCTGGAGGGCGGCGCGTGCGATGGACTCCTGCTCGGCCAGCGTCCGTTCGCGCAGCGCGTGCGCGAATCCGGCGGCCATGGCGTGCTGCAGACGCGCCGAGCGGGTGCGCAGGGCCTCCTGGGACCCGTCGCCGCCGCAGTAGAGCACCAGGTAGGCGTCGACGCAGTCGAGTGTGCGGCTGAGCGCCTCTGGTTCGGTGCAGTGCGCGTCGATGAGCGCGGCACCGACGGCCTGACCCTCGGCCGCCTCGAACGTCCTGGCCCGCAACGCCTCGCTGAGCCGCCGGGCGAGCGGCACCAGGCGCTGCTCGAACTCCGGCCGGGTCAGGGACGTCGCGGTCGCCGGGAACACGGCCCGGCTCCAGATCGTCGCGAACCTGCGCAGTCTGTCCTCCGGCCCGTCCGGCTCGGCGGTCACGCCTTGCGCCCCACGCCCGCGAAACCCGAGTAGGAATAAGGATCCTCGTCCTCGGACGCCGAGTCGGGCCGCCATTTCGCCATCGGCACCAGTCCGGGTTCCACCATGTCGTACCCCTCGAAGAACCGCGCGACGTCCTCGCGCGAGCGCATGATCAGCGGGTTGCGGATGTCCTTGTAGACGTCGACGGCGCCCTCGGCCCGCTCCTGGGAGAGCGGGAGTCCCTCGTACGAGGCGTGCGAGACGACGAACAGGCTGCCGGGCGCCAGTGCGTCCCGCAGCTCTGCCACCGCCCCGTACGGGTCGTCCGCGTCCTCCACGAAGTGAAGTATGGCAACGAGAAGGAGTGCGACTGGCTGATTCAGGTCTATCAGGCGCTGAACCTGAGGACTAGCCAGGATCTCCTGGGGCTTGCGGAGGTCGGCGGCGACCACGTCCGCGTCCTCGTTTCCGGCCAGGACGGCCGTGCTGTGGGCCACGGCGACCGGGTCGTGGTCGACGTACATGACGCGTGCGCCGGGGCGGGCACTCTGAGCCACCTCGTGGACGTTGCCGAAGGTGGGGATGCCCGAACCGATGTCGAGGAACTGGGCGATGCCCTCGTCGGCCGCGAAGCGCACGGCGCGGCGCAGGAACGCGCGGTTCGCCTGCATGATCTTGGGAAGTCCCGGCATGAACTCCATGGCCCGGCGCGCGGCTTCCCGGTCGACCTCGAAATTGTGCGATCCGCCCAGGTAGTAGTCGTAGACGCGGCTCACGCTGGGCACCGAGATGTCGATGCCACGTGGGGCCCAGGCGGGACGCTCCATCTATCTCTCCAAGGCGTAGACGATCCGGTGTTCGAGCTGAGGCTACTGATCGCCCGCCAAAGGAGCGAGTGGAAACGGAAATTGACCGTCCGTTCCAGGTCACTGCCTCCGGCAAGTGCCGAATTGACCGCCTTCCGAAATCGCACCGAAGCATTCCAAAGAGTTCCGGGGAAACTGCGCAGCGTTACGAGGAAGCGCCCGGAAAACCGTTCACGCGACCGGGTCCGGCCGGATGTGAAAAAGCCGATTCGCCC
Source organism: Streptomyces sp. ActVer (assembly GCF_027270795.1). Classification (NCBI taxonomy): domain Bacteria; kingdom Bacillati; phylum Actinomycetota; class Actinomycetes; order Kitasatosporales; family Streptomycetaceae; genus Streptomyces; species Streptomyces sp. ActVer. Next base: position 1,783 of record NZ_JAPWHT010000358.1, on the reverse strand, counting down.
CCTCCGTGCGGTGCGGAGGGGGCGAACCGGTGGTTGTGCACACGTTTTCCGAACTTTCGGCACTCTCCTTCTCTGTGCGTTCACGTTCTCTGTGCGTTCACAACCTTCCGCGCTTCGAACGTCGCCTCCCCTCCGCGCTTCGTGATCGGTGTGTCTCGGTGACCAACCTGGGGAAGTGGTCGTCTGCTTGGCTGCTTCGTGGTTGCTTCGGCCGGACTACTTCGGCTTGCCGAGCGGCTTGCCCTCCGGGGAGATGGCGTACCACGTGCCGCCGACGCCCTGGCCGTTGGTGTCACCGGGCTTCTTGTCGCCCGCGAAGGTGTAGAGCGGCCAGCAGTCGATGCTCTGCTGCTTCAGGCCGTCCGGGCGGTTGTTGACGACGTATCCGCGCCGGCCGTCGTTCTTGTTGTCGATGCCCTTGGTGTCGGCGGCGTCGACCGGCGCGACGACCGGCCACTTCTCCAGGCACTCGCCGACACAGTTCGACTTCATCGGCCAGGGGACGTCCTTCTCGAAGCGGTAGACCGTCATGCCGTTCTTGTCGACGACGACCTCACCGAGCTCGGGGTCGTTACGGGTCGACAGACCCGGCAGGTCCGCGGCTTCCGCGCTGCCGCCGGCCGCGGCCTCGCCGCCACCGGAAGCCTTCTTGCCGTCGGGGGCCGTCGCGTACCAAGTGCCGCCCACACCCTGGCCCTTGGTGTCACCGGCCTTGGTGTCCTTCGCGAACCGGTACAGCGGCCAGCCCTCGTAGGTCAGCTGCTTGGAACCGTCGGTACGGGTGACCTCGCCGAGCAGGGTCTTGTCAACGCCGATCGGCGCGGTGGCGCCCGAAGCCGGAACCGGCGGCCAGGCAGTGGCGCAGTCGCCGTCACAGTTCGACTTCGGCGGCTCGGCCGTGTCCTTGTCGAAGCGGTAGAGCGTCATGCCCGCGCTGTCCGTGACAACCTCACCGAGCTTGTCGGTGTCCGCCACGGCAAGCTGTCCGGCGCTCTGCGTCTGGGCGCCCGCACCGGTGTTGGTGCCGGTGCTCGGGCTGGCCGCGGCTCCCGCCGAACCGTAACCATTGGCCGCGGGAGCCGCGCCCACGTTCTGGCTGCCGGTCGAAGTGTCCGCCTTGTCCTGACCGCACGCCGTCGTCAGCACCAGCACTGCCGCAGCTGACGCTACGAGTGAGGCGCTCCGCCAGGAGGTCTTCATTGGTAACTCCCGCTGTCTGCTTAGGTGTTGCGGCGCTGATCCACACCGCGTATGGCCCTAGGTACGGGTGGGAGTGCGGTGAGTGTTCAAAGCGCGCACAAATTTCTTTCTGGTAACGCCCGGGAAGCCTGCTTTTGGTGGGGCGTGGGAGGCCCGTTCGGGCGCGTGACGGCAAGCGCGTGAGCCCCCTTGTACCTCCTTCGGGGCAACCTGAGCGCACTCTCGCGCGCGCGAGCGCGTGAGGACCGATGATCTCCGTCGTGCCTGGACCACTACGAACTCAGCCACGGCCCGGATGCGCCCTCGTCATACGCCTGCTGATGCTGCTCGCGCTGACCTGGATCGCCGGTGGCGCGCCCGCTCCGGCGGCGGCCGACTCCTGCGCGTACGCCGCCACGGGGCCCGGCGGCAACGGCACGGTGGCGGTGGCCGTCGCGGGGACCTGCCCCACGCCTACGCCCACACCGACGCCGACCCCGCCCTGTCCGACTCCGGAACCGTCCCCTCCGCCGAAGCCCACGCCCAAGCCGACTCCGACGCCCACACCGACGCCCGACCCGCCGCCTCCCCCACCGCGGCCTGC
>NZ_JAPWHT010000357.1:0-10821 GCF_027270795.1 Streptomyces sp. ActVer | reverse complement strand
GTTGAGGATCAGGTCGGTGACGTCCTCCTTGACGCCCGGCACGGTGGTGAACTCGTGCAGGACACCGTCGATGCGGATGCTGGTGACAGCCGCACCGGGGATCGAGGAGAGAAGAGTCCGGCGGAGCGAGTTGCCGAGGGTGTAACCGAAGCCCGGCTCCAGCGGCTCGATCACGAACCGGGAGCGGAACTCGTCGACGACCTCTTCGGTCAACGAGGGACGCTGAGCGATCAGCATGAAGTGAATCCTTCAGTCAGGGGCACCCACTATTTGATGCCCTTGCCACCGGGCGGTAGCCCGTTGTGTTACAGCTACAAGGGTACGGGCGGCACGGCCTCGAAAGGCCATACCGCCCGGACCCCAGAAAAATCAAGACAACCGTGCGTCAGACGCGACGGCGCTTGGGCGGACGGCAGCCGTTGTGCGGCGTGGGCGTCACGTCCTGGATGGAGCCGACCTCAAGACCGGTCGCCTGCAGCGAACGGATGGCCGTCTCGCGACCCGAACCCGGGCCCTTGACGAAGACGTCGACCTTGCGCATGCCGTGCTCCTGCGCGCGGCGGGCGGCCGACTCGGCGGCCATCTGCGCGGCGAAGGGGGTGGACTTGCGCGAGCCCTTGAAGCCGACGTGGCCGGCGGAGGCCCAGGAGATCACGTTGCCCGAGGGGTCCGTGATCGAGACGATCGTGTTGTTGAACGTGCTCTTGATGTGCGCGTGACCGTGAGCGACGTTCTTCTTTTCCTTGCGGCGCACCTTCTTGGCAGCGCCCTGACGACCCTTGGGGGGCATCTATAACTCCTACGGGGAGGTGGTCGGTCCTACAGCGAAGACCGCTGATGAAGCGTTGTCCGCTGCGGACTACTTCTTGCCCGGCTTCTTCTTGCCGGCGATGGCGCGACGCGGGCCCTTGCGGGTACGAGCGTTCGTGCTGGTGCGCTGACCGTGGACGGGCAGGCCACGACGGTGGCGCAGACCCTGGTAGCAGCCGATCTCGACCTTGCGGCGGATGTCGGCCTGAACCTCACGGCGGAGGTCACCCTCGGTCTTGAAGTTGTTGTCCACGTACTCGCGGATCCTGACCAGCTCCTCCTCGGAGAGGTCACGAACGCGGGTGTTGGGGTTGACGCCGGTGTCGGCCAGCGTCTTCTGCGAGAGGGTCCGGCCGATGCCGAACACGTAGGTGAGGGCAACCTCCACGCGCTTTTCGCGCGGGATGTCAACACCGGAAACGCGTGCCATTCAATGGCTCCAGTTGTCGTTCGGAGGTCTTCCGCAAAACCGGCTCCCAGTCGCCGTATGAGGTACGAACTGGGTCCCCGGCCTCCGACCGGGGGTATCGGAATCCCTGCGAACAGCGGATCCGGGCTCTGCGTATGAACATGTAACTACTTGCGTCGCGCGAAACTCTGCGGGTGCAGAAGGTTCGGTCGTGCGTCAGCCCTGGCGCTGCTTGTGCCGCGGGTTTTCGCAGATGACCATGACCCGGCCGTGACGGCGGATCACCCTGCACTTGTCGCAGATCTTCTTGACGCTCGGCTTGACCTTCATTGGGTGAGGTTCTCCGGGTCAGTGCCACCGCCCCGCGGAATACGGGACACAGGCAAGATCTACTTGTACCGGTAGACGATCCGGCCACGGGTCAGGTCGTACGGAGACAACTCCACCACGACCCGGTCGTCAGGGAGGATGCGGATGTAGTGCATACGCATCTTGCCGCTGATGTGTGCCAGGACCTGGTGGCCGTTCTGGAGCTCGACCTTGAACATGGCGTTCGGAAGAGACTCGACGACAGTGCCCTCGATCTCGATGGCACCTTGCTTCTTGGCCACGCTTCGCCCTTCGAATCGACTACCTTGATCGACCCCGCACTTACTGCACGCAGACATGCAGATGCACGAGAGCCGACGAGTCAGTCTACGCCAGGGCCCTCGGAAAGACGAATCGAGATAGCCTGCCCCGCACGGAAGATCCCTAAGCAGCAAGCGCGCAGGGGCCACGGCGAACCGGGCTCACACCAGGCGCCCAAAGGGGCGCGGGGCTGTATCGATGTCCGGCTCCGCCGCGTGGGCGCGACCGGCCCCCACAGGGCCGCAGCCGCGACGCATACACCAGCCCACCCCTACGGAGCGAACTCAGCCCAGAGGATCAGGAGCCGCCGTGATCCCGTACTCGGCCAGCTTCGCCTTACCCCCGTCGGGAGCCGTCAGCACAAGCGGCCCCTCCTCCGTCAGAGCGACAGAGTGCTCCCAGTGGGAGGACCACGTGCCGTCCGTCGTGATGACGGTCCAGTCGTCCGAGAGAACCTCGGTCTTCGGCGTACCCAGCGAAACCATGGGCTCAATGGCAAGGCAGAACCCGGGAACGAGCTTCGGCCCCTTCCCCCGCCGCCGCTCCACGTAGTTCAGCAGATGCGGATCCATGTGCATCTCGGTACCGATGCCGTGGCCGCCGTAGTCCTCGACGATCCCGTACTTGCCGCCGCCGGGCTTCGGCTGACGCCGGATGTACGTCTCGATGGCGCGGGAGACGTCGACGAGCCGGTTCCCCAGCTTCATGGCCGCGATTCCGGCCCACATCGACTCCTCGGTCACCCGGGACAGCTCGATGAGCTCCGGAGCGTGACCGGATCCGACGAAGGCGGTGAAGGCGGCGTCCCCGTGCCAGCCGTCGACGATGGCGCCGGCGTCGATCGAGATGATGTCGCCGTCCTTGAGCACGACGTCGTCGCTCGGGATGCCATGCACCACGACCTCGTTCGCCGAGGTGCAGATCGTCGCGGGGAACCCGCCGTATCCCAGGAAGTTCGACTTGGCGCCGTGCTCGGCCAGCACCTTGCGGGCGACCTCGTCGAGGTCCTTCGTCGTGGCCCCGGGTACCGCCGCGTCCCGTGTCGCGCTGTGGACGGCGGCGACGACCAGGCCCGCCTCACGCATCTTGGCGATCTGCTCGGGGGTCTTGATCTGCACCATGAGGGCCCGCGCTCTCCGTCTTCTCTGCCTGCTCGGTTACGTACACAACAGTACGGCCGCGGCGCCCCACAAGGGCACCGCGGCCGAACCAGCCAGGACGACTACTTGTCGTCGCCCTCGCTGTCGCTCTTGTCCTCGTCGCTCTGGTCCTTGCCCTCCACCTGGCGGTTGAGGGCGTCCATCGCGCGCTTGGTGACATCGTCCACCTTGCCGAGCGCCGAGATCGTCACGACCAGGCCCTGGGCCCGGTAGTAGTCGATGATCGGCTCGGTCTGCGTGTGGTAGACCTCCAGGCGCTTGCGGACGGTCTCCTCGGTGTCGTCGTCGCGCTGGTACAGCTCGCCGCCGCAGGCGTCGCAGACGTCCGTCTTCTTCGGCGGGCTGTACGTCACGTGGAAGACATGACTCGAATCCCTGCGGCAGATGCGGCGGCCGGCGATGCGCTTGACCACCTCGTCCTCGGGGACCTCCAGGTCGAGCACCGCGTCCAGCTCCACAGCGTCGGCCTTGAGCGCCTGGTCGAGCGCCTCGGCCTGCGAGACGTTCCGCGGGAAGCCGTCGAGCAGGAAGCCGTTCGCGGCGTCCGGCTGCTCCATGCGGTCCCTGGCCATGGCGATCGTGACCTCGTCCGGCACAAGGTTTCCCTCGTCCATGTACGACTTCGCCAGTTTGCCGAGTTCCGTCTGCTGGCTGATGTTCGCACGGAAGAGGTCGCCCGTGGAGATGTGCGGGATCGACAGGTTCCGGGCAAGGAACGCGGCCTGCGTTCCCTTGCCCGCACCGGGCGGCCCGACGAGGACGATACGCATCAGCGGAGGAACCCTTCGTAATTGCGCTGCTGGAGCTGGCTCTCGATCTGCTTCACCGTCTCCAGACCCACACCCACGATGATGAGGATGCTGGTACCGCCGAACGGGAAGTTCTGGTTTGCCCCGAAACCAACCAACGCCATCGTCGGTACGAGAGCGATCAGACCCAGGTACAGCGAACCCGGCCAGGTGATCCGGTTGAGTACGTATCCCAGGTACTCAGCGGTCGGCCGGCCAGCCCGGATGCCCGGGATGAAGCCACCATACTTCTTCATGTTGTCCGCGACTTCCTCGGGGTTGAACGAGATAGCCACGTAGAAGAAGGCGAAGAACACGATCAGCAAGAAGTACGTGCTGATGTAAATCGGGTGGTCACCCTTGGTGAGGTTCTGTTCGATCCAGGTCTTCCAGCCGGACGTCCCACCTGCGAACTGAGCGATCAGCGCCGGGATGTAGAGCAGCGACGAGGCAAAGATCACAGGGATGATGCCGGCCTGGTTGACCTTCAGCGGGATGTACGTGGACGTGCCGCCGTAGGACCGGCGGCCGATCATGCGCTTCGCGTACTGGACGGGAATGCGGCGCTGAGCCTGCTCCACGAAGACGACCAGACCGACCATGACGAGACCGACCGCGATCACGGTGCCGAACTCGATCCAGCCGTCCGCGAGGTTGCCCTGCTGCTTGATGGCCCACAGCGCGGACGGGAAGGTCGCGGCGATCGAGATGAACATCAGGATCGACATGCCGTTGCCGATGCCGCGGTCGGTGATGAGCTCACCGAGCCACATGACGACGGCAGTACCGGCGGTCATCGTGATGACCATCGTGATCGTGACGAAGATCGACTGGTCGGGCACGATCTGGTTCGCGACCGGGCAGCTGGTGAACAGTGCACCACTGCGGGCGGTGGCCACCAGGCCGGTGCCCTGCAGGATGGCCAGCGCCACCGTCAGGTAACGGGTGTACTGCGTGATCTTCGCCGTACCGGCCTGACCCTCCTTCTTGAGGGCCTCCAGACGCGGGATCACCACGGTCAACAGCTGCAGAATGATGCTCGCCGTGATGTACGGCATGATGCCCAGCGCGAAGATCGTGATCTGCAGCAGGGCGCCACCGCTGAACATGTTGACCAGACCGAACAGGCCCGTGTTCTGGCTCGCGTCGTCGATACAGATCTGGACGTTCTTGTAGTCGACACCGGGGATCGGGATGTGCGTGCCAACCCGATAGACCACGATGATGCCGAGCGTGAAGAGCAGCTTCTTGCGCAGGTCGGGCGTCTTGAACGCCCGGGCGAACGCGGTGAGCACGGTGCCTCCTGCGACCCCCGCGCAAGTGCGTCAGAGGTGACGGTCTTGAGGTTCGACGAATAAGTAACGGACAGCTGACTAACAGTTAAGAACCGCCCTGAGTTCCCAGAGGTCACACCGGGCGAAAATTAGCAGTGCAGGCCACCTTACCGGCGACACCGCTCCCCTAGGAACGACCAACCGGGGATGCCCCTTTTGTGGGGCACCCCCGGTCGGGTTCGCTCAAGTCATCGAGACGCCTGGTGATTTCAGACGAGCTCGGTGACGGTACCGCCGGCGGCGGTGATCTTCTCCTTGGCGGAGCCGGAGACGGCGTCGACCGTCACCTGCAGCGCCACGGAGATCTCGCCCTGGCCGAGGACCTTGACGAGGCTGTTCTTGCGAACCGCACCGTTGGCGACGAGCCCCTCGACGGTGACTTCGCCACCCTCCGGGTACAGCGACGCCAGCTTGTCGAGGTTCACGACCTGGTACTCGGTCTTGAACGGGTTCCGGAAGCCCTTGAGCTTCGGGAGACGCATGTGGAGGGGCATCTGGCCACCCTCGAAGCGCTCCGGAACCTGGTAACGGGCCTTCGTGCCCTTGGTACCACGTCCAGCCGTCTTACCCTTCGACGCCTCACCACGACCCACACGGGTCTTGGCGGTCTTGGCGCCCGGGGCAGGACGGAGGTTGTGGATCTTGAGCGGCTTGTTCTCCGCCATGATCAGTCGACCTCCTCAACCGACACGAGGTGGCGGACGGTGTGAACCATTCCGCGGAACTCGGGGCGGTCCTCCTTGACGACCACGGTGTTGATCCCCTTGAGACCAAGGGACCGCAGGGTGTCACGGTGGTTCTGCTTGCTGCCGATGTACGACTTCGTCTGCGTGACCTTGAGGCGAGCCATTACGCACCCGCTCCCGCACGCGCACGAAGCAGAGCCGCGGGGGCGACGTCCTCGAGGGGCAGACCGCGGCGGGCCGCGATCTCCTCGGGACGCTGCAGGCCCTTGAGGGCCGCCACGGTCGCGTGCACGATGTTGATCGCGTTGGACGAGCCGAGCGACTTCGACAGGATGTCGTGGACGCCGGCGCACTCGAGGACAGCACGCACCGGGCCACCGGCGATAACGCCGGTACCGGGGGAAGCAGGCTTGAGCAGGACGACGCCCGCGGCCTTCTCGCCCGTGATCGGGTGCGGGATGGTGCCCTGGATACGGGGGACCTTGAAGAAGTGCTTCTTGGCCTCCTCAACACCCTTGGCGATGGCGGCCGGCACCTCCTTGGCCTTGCCGTAGCCGACACCGACGGTGCCATCGCCATCGCCCACCACGACGAGCGCGGTGAAGCTGAAGCGACGACCACCCTTCACAACCTTGGCGACGCGGTTGATCGCGACAACGCGCTCAACGTACGCGGTCTTCTCGGCAGCAGCGCCGCCGTCACGGCCCTTCCGGTCCCGCCGCTCGCCGCCACCGGCACCGCTTCCGCGGCGCTGGGGTCCAGCCATTGGAATTACCTCTCTCTGTTTCCGCTAGCTACGCAGCAGCGAATAGTCGCTGCCGCGACGGGCAGGCCTCAGAACTTGAGTCCGGCCTCGCGGGCGGCGTCCGCCAGGGCAGCGATGCGCCCGGCGTACTGGTTGCCACCACGGTCGAATACGACAGCCTCGACACCGGCGGCCTTGGCACGCTCGGCGACAAGAGCGCCGACCTTGCCGGCCTGCGCCGACTTCTCGCCCTCGCCACGGATCGACGTGTCCAGGGTCGACGCCGACGCCAGGGTGTGACCCTTGATGTCGTCGATGACCTGGGCCACGATGTGGCGGTTCGAGCGCGTCACGACCAGGCGAGGACGCTCAGCCGTTCCGTTGACCTTCTTACGGATCCGGATGTGGCGCCGCTTGATGGCAGCACGCTTGTAAGCGTCGCCCTTAGCGATCTTCGTACCGTATGCCATGGCTTACTTACCCGCCTTTCCGACCTTGCGGCGGATGACTTCGCCCTCGTACTTGACGCCCTTGGCCTTGTACGGGTCGGGCTTGCGCAGCTTGCGGATGTTGGCCGCAACCTCTCCGACCTTCTGCTTGTCGATGCCCTCGACCGAGAACCGCGTGGGGTTCTCGACCTTGAAGGTGATGCCCTCGGGGGCCTCGACAGTGATCGAGTGGCTGTAGCCGAGCGAGAACTCCAGGTTGGAACCCTTCGCCAGGACTCGGTAACCGACACCGCTGATTTCGAGCTTCTTCACGTAACCCGTGGTCACGCCGGTGATCATGTTCGCCACCAGCGTGCGGGACAGGCCGTGCAGGGCCTTGTTCTGACGCTCGTCGTTCGGGCGGGTGACATTGAGAATGCCGTCCTCGCCCTTAGCGATCTCGATCGGCGCCGCGACGGTGTGGGAGAGGGAGCCCTTGGGGCCCTTCACCGAAACCGTACGGCCGTCGATGGTGACGTCCACGCCGGCGGGAACCGTGATGGGGAGCTTGCCAATACGCGACATAGCTTCTTCCGTTCCCTTCCGCTACCAGACGTAGGCGAGGACTTCTCCGCCTACGCCCTTCTTGCCGGCCTGCTTGTCGGTGAGGAGACCGTGCGACGTGGAGATGATCGCCACGCCGAGGCCACCGAGCACCTTGGGCAGGGAGGTGGACTTCGCGTACACACGCAGACCCGGCTTCGAGATCCGCTTGATGCCCGCGATGGAGCGCTCACGGTTCGGGCCGAACTTCAGCTCGAGGACGAGCTTCTTGCCGACCTCGGCGTCCTCGACCTTCCAGCCGGTGATGAAGCCCTCCTGCTGGAGGATCTCCGCGATGTGAGACTTGATCTTGCTGTGCGGCATCGCGACATCGTCGTGGTACGCCGAGTTCGCGTTACGCAGACGAGTAAGCATGTCTGCGATGGGATCAGTCATGGTCATGAATTGGCCTTCGGCCTCTCTCGCCGGGGTTTCCAGTGCGCCATCCCTCTCCCCACTCAGTGGCGGGACGGGTGCGGTGCGGGGACCTACGGCGTAGTAAGTCGTACGGGCGTCAGAGCGCCCAACCCTCCTAGCCTAAGCCATGAAGGGGTGGGCGCCTGACATCACCCATTACTTACCGAGAGCTTCCGGAATCCCGAAGTACGGGACTACCAGGAGCTCTTGGTCACGCCCGGCAGCTCGCCACGGTGAGCCATCTCACGAAGGCACACGCGGCAGAGGCCGAACTTGCGGTACACGGAGTGCGGACGGCCGCAGCGCTGGCAGCGCGTGTAGCCACGTACGCCGAACTTGGGCTTACGAGCAGCCTTGGCAATCAGAGCCTTCTTCGCCATCTCGCTTACGCCTCCTTGAAGGGGAAGCCGAGGTGACGGAGAAGGGCACGGCCTTCGGCGTCGTTGGTCGCCGTGGTGACCACGGTGATGTCCATACCCCGGACGCGGTCGATCTTGTCCTGGTCGATCTCGTGGAACATGACCTGCTCCGTGAGACCGAAGGTGTAGTTGCCACGGCCGTCGAACTGCTTGGGGGACAGACCACGGAAGTCGCGGATGCGCGGCAGCGCGAGCGACAGGGTGCGGTCCAGGAACTCCCACATGCGGTCGCCACGGAGCGTGACGTGGGCACCGATCGGCTGGCCCTCACGCAGCTTGAACTGCGCGATGGACTTACGGGCCTTGGTGACGGCCGGCTTCTGACCGGTGATCGTGGTGAGGTCGCGAATCGCGCCGTCGATCAGCTTGGAGTCGCGGGCGGCGTCGCCCACACCCATGTTGACCACGATCTTGACGAGACCCGGGGTCTGCATGACGTTCTCGTAGGAGAACTCTTCCTGCAGCTTGCCCGCGATCTCCTCGCGGTACTTCGTCTTGAGACGCGGAATCGTGGTGGTAGCCATCAGATGTCCTCACCCGTCCGCTTGGCAACGCGAACCTTGTTGCCCTCGTCGTCGAAGCGGTAACCGACACGCGTGACGACCTTGTTGCCGTCCTTCTCAACGACCAGCTGGACGTTGGAGACGTGGACGGGCGCCTCGGTCGTGACGATGCCGCCGGCCTGCGAACCGCGAGCGGTCGGGCCGGCCTTGGTGTGCTTCTTGACCCGGTTGACACCCTCGACCAGGACGCGGTCCTCGCGGGGGTAGGCCGCGATGACCTTGCCCTGCTTGCCCTTGTCCTTACCGGTGATGACCTGTACCAGGTCGCCCTTCTTGATCTTCATGCTTACAGCACCTCCGGCGCGAGCGAGATGATCTTCATGAACTTCTTCTCGCGCAGCTCCCGGCCCACCGGGCCGAAGATGCGGGTGCCGCGAGGGTCGCCGTCGTTCTTCAGAATGACGGCGGCGTTCTCGTCGAAGCGGATGTACGAGCCGTCCGGACGGCGGCGCTCCTTGACGGTGCGAACGATGACCGCCTTGATGACGTCACCCTTCTTCACGTTGCCGCCGGGGATCGCGTCCTTGACGGTGGCGACGATCACGTCACCGATGCCCGCGTAGCGGCGACCGGAGCCACCGAGCACACGGATGCAAAGGATCTCCTTCGCACCAGTGTTGTCGGCGACACGCAGTCGCGACTCCTGCTGGATCACGTCTATCTCCTGATTGTCTGCCGGTTCCCGGCAGGGGCCTTGTCCTGTACGGGATTCGGACCCCTGCCGAGCCTGGCGGAACTGTCCTGCGGGGGGTGCCCCGCAGGAGAATTACTTGGCCTTCTCGAGGATCTCGACGATGCGCCAGCGCTTCGTCGCGGACAGCGGCCGGGTCTCCATGATGATGACTCGGTCGCCGACGCCCGCGGCGTTCTGCTCGTCGTGGGCCTTGAGCTTGTTCGTACGGCGGATGACCTTGCCGTACAGCGCGTGCTTGACGCGGTCCTCGACGGCGACGACGACGGTCTTGTCCATCTTGTCGCTGACGACCAGACCCTCACGGGTCTTGCGGAAACCGCGGCTCGTCTTGGTCTCTTCAGTCACGTTGCTCTCGCTCATCAGGCGCTCTCCACCGTCTCGATGCCCAGCTCGCGCTCACGCATCAGGGTGTAGATCCGCGCGATGTCCTTGCGGACGGCCTTCAGCCGACCGTGGTTCTCGAGCTGACCGGTCGCCGCCTGGAAGCGGAGGTTGAACAGCTCTTCCTTGGCTTCGCGGAGCTTCGCGAGAAGCTCCTCGTCACCCAGTTCGCGCAGCTCGGACGCCTTGGTACCGGCCGACATCACGCTTCACCTGCCTCGCGCTTGACGATCCGGCACTTCATCGGCAGCTTGTGGGCTGCACGAGTGAGGGCCTCACGGGCGATCTTCTCGTTGGGGTAGGACAGCTCGAACATGACCCGGCCCGGGTGCACGTTCGCGACCCACCACTCGGGGGAACCCTTACCGGAACCCATGCGGGTCTCGGCGGGCTTCTTGGTCAGCGGGCGGTCCGGGTAGATGTTGATCCAGACCTTGCCGCCACGCTTGATGTGACGGGTCATCGCGATACGAGCCGCCTCGATCTGGCGGTTCGTCACGTACGCCGGCGTGAGGGCCTGAATGCCGTACTCGCCGAACGAAACCTCCGTACCACCCTTGGCCTGACCACGGCGCTTGGGGTGGTGCTGCTTGCGGTGCTTGACCCTACGGGGGATCAGCATTTCGGTCAGGCCTCCGTTCCGGTGCTCTCAGCCGGAGCGGCAGCCGCCGGAGCCTCGGCCTTGGGGGCCTCGGCAGCCGGCGCGGACTGCTGCTGCGGCTTGCGGCCGCGGCCGCCACGCTCGCCACCGCGG
>NZ_JAPWHT010000356.1:0-10795 GCF_027270795.1 Streptomyces sp. ActVer | reverse complement strand
CCGGGAAGTACGTGTACGCGTACGGCTGGCCCGCGCCCGACGGTTCGGCGGTGGCGACGGCCAGCTCGACCGTCACGCTCCCCGAGTCGGCACGGAGGGTCAGCTCGACGACCGTGTCCTCGCCGATGGGGAGCCTGGTCGCGTACAGGTCGAGGGTCGCGGGGGCATCTAGGGCTCCGGCGACCAGGACGCTGCTGCCGCCGCGCCAGGCGTCGGCGAAGTCGAAGGTGACGGCGGGGCGCGCGCCGGTCGTGCGCACGACCCAGCGCCGGGACGGCAGCCGGTCCTGGAGGCCGAGGTGGTTCCAGGCGGCGGTCGACGTGACCTTGCCGTCCTCGTACCAGCGCAGTCCGTGCCCGGTGTTGAAGGTGCTCGCGAAGGGGACCGAGGTCACCGTCGAGCGGTCGGCGACGGAGACGGCGGGGGCCCGCCAGGTGTCGGTGGCGTCGGGCTTCGCCGGATCGAGCGAGCGTCCGGTCCAGAACCGGTCGTCGGCGGCGTGGAAGTCGCCAGGGGTGCGCCCGGCGGGCAGGTGGTTGCGGGTCCACTCGGGCCGGTAGAAACCCACCGAGACGACGTGCGCGGAGCTGCTGGGCACCATCGCGTTCCAGTTGACGGAGGAGTTCCAGCCGTTGGACTCCACGTCGACGCCCGCCCACAACTCGTAGCGGCTGCGGCCGAGTTGCTGGGCCGTCGTGCCCGAGGAGGCCAGACTGCTCGACGACCAGCGGAAGTCGACGAACATGGAGTCGGCGGTCTGGAAGAACACCCTGTTCTGGTTGTTGAGCGCGCCCTGCCAGCTCACCGAGCCGCTCACGGTCATGGAGTCGTACCAGGTGACGCGCTGCCCCTTCGCCGCGCTGAGCGTCTTGAGCTCGGTGAGGAAGCCGAGCATGTCGGTGGCGAGGGCGGCGTTCCCGCCACTGGTCTCGGCGTTGACGAACCAGCCGTCGAACCCGTACGCCTCGGCGACCGCGACGAGCTGGGCGGCCAGCGGATAGTGCCCGGCCGCGTCCTTCTGCACCAGGTCGCGGGTCCACTGCAGCTGCCCGCCGTACGCGACGGGCGGCAGGAAGATGTTGCCGAGAACGGGCACGCCGTGCCGGTGGGCGGCGTCCACGATCGGCGCGTTCGGGGCCAGGATCAGGCCCTCGCCGGAGGAGCCGCCCCAGAAGACCAGTTCGTCGACGTACGACCAGTGGGTGAGGGCGTAGTAGTCGGCGTTGGCCGCGCCCTGCGAGGGGTTGCTCGCCGTCGGGCCGAAGGAGACCAGGGACTGGATACGGGCCTGGCCCGAGCGGGCCGTGGTGTTCGCCGGGGTCGGGGTGAAGCGGGCGGCGAGCGGCACGGACGCCGCGTTGAACGCCAGGTCGGTGTCGTCGGCGGCGCGCCAGGCCTTCAGGCTGCGCCAGGTGATGCCGGCGCCCGGGGAGCCCGAGGGGAAGGAGTCCGGGTACCAGTAGGACGCGTAGGGCTGGAGTGCCGCGGCGGCCTTCGCCTCGGCTGTGGCGGGTGCGGCCGGGAGCAGGGCTGCCGCGGCTCCGGTGCCGGCGGCGAGCAGGACGGTGCGTCTGGTGGGGTTCACGAGCAAGTGCCTCCTTGTGGGAGTTCTTGTGGGGGACTACGGAACCTGATCGGGAGTGACGACTTCGGTGATGCCACGGGCGGCGAGGTGTTCCTCGTCGTCCGCGCGTGAGGCGAGCACGGTGGCCGGGCGGGCGCCGTCGGCGGTGAGCCGGAAGAACGCCTCGAAGACGGGTCCGCCGGGCGCGCAGAGCGAGCGGTCGGCAGGGTTGTCGGGGACGACGAGCGCGGTGGTGCGGGTCTTGGGGGCGTAGGTGTGCTCGCGCGCCGAGCCGGCCATGCGCGCGAGCGCCCGTGCACTGTCCTTGGGGCGGCGGTCGTTGGTCAACAGGCCCAGCCCGTATTCGAGTTCGGGGAAGTCGGCGAGATCGCGGGACACGTCGTGGGAGCACCACCAGGTGATGCCCCACAGGTCGGTGCAGTCGAGCGCGTTCGCGACGGTCGCCTCGGTGAAGGCGGCGGCGTGTTCGGCGGGGACCAGCGGCGCCGGTGCGCCGACCTCCTGGAGCCAGACCGGGCGGGACGGGTCGTCGGCCCAGGCCTTGGACAGTTCGATCAGATAGGCGGCATGGTGTTCGGTCGCGACTCCGGTACGTCCGTGCCGCTGGGCCGTGCCGTTGAAGACCCACGAGTGGACGGCGGTCACCGCGCCGCGCCGGGCGGCCTGGGCCGGGGTGAACGGCATGTCGTCCTGGTACCAGGCCGCGTCGTACTCCGCGTGCAGATGCAGTTTGCCCGGCGCGCCCTTCTCGCAGGCGGTGAGCATCCGCTCCAGCCAGGCGTCGATCTGCGCGGGCTGCGCCCGGTCGGGGTCCGGATGAGGGCCCGCCGAGAACTGGTTGACCTCGTTGCCGACGGTCATGCCGATGAAGTTGGGCCGATCGGCGAGGGCCGCCGCGAGGGTCCGCAGGTACTCCGCCTGCCCCTCGACCACCTCGGGGTCGGTGAAGAGGCTGCGCCGGTGCCAGGTCTGCGTCCACGCGGGCAGGAAGTCGAAGCTGGACAAGTGCCCTTGCAGACCGTCGACGTTGACGTCGAGGCCGCGCTCGGCGGCCGCGTCCGCGAGGTCGACGAGCTGCTCGACGGCCCGCGGGCGGATCAGCGAACGGTTCGGCTGGAAGTAGGGCCAGATCGGGAAGACCCGGATGTGGTCCAGGCCGAGTGCGGCGATGGAGTCGAGGTCGGCCCGTACGGAGTCGAGGTCGAAGTCCAGCCAGTGGTGGAACCACCCTTCACTCGGGGTGTAGTTGACGCCGAAGCGCACGACAGAAGGCATGCAGGAGTCCTGGTTCTGGGGTGCGTACGTGGGGGTGTGGTGCCTTGCGGGCGGGCGAGCCCGTGGTGGTGTGGGCGGGTGAGCCCGTGGCTGGCGGGGCTCAGCCCTTGACCGCGCCTTCGCCGACACCGCGGAAGAAGTACCGCTGGAGGCAGGCGAAGAGGGCGATCAGCGGTGCCACGGCGATGATCGTGCCCGCGGCGACGAGCCGTTCGTCGTTGGCGAAGGTGCCGTGAAGGTAGTTGAGGCCGATGGTCAGGGTGAACTTGTCCGGGTCGCTGAGCACGATGAGCGGCCACAGGAAGTCGTCCCAGGCGCCCATGAAGGCGAAGATCGCGACGACGGCGAGGGTGCCCTTCACCGAGGGCAGGGCGATCCGCAGGAACCGCTGCCAGACGTTCGCCCCGTCCACGTAGGCCGCCTCCTCGATCTCGTAGGGGAGGTTGAGGAACGCGTTGCGCATCAGCAGGACGTTCATCGCGCCGATGCAGCCGGGCAGGACGACCCCGATGAGCGTGTTGTTCAGACCGAGCTCACGCATCGTCGTGAACTGGGCGATGATGATGCCCTCCACGGGCACGAGCATCGCGAGGATGAACACGAGCGTGGTCACCTTGCGGCCTCGGTAGCGCAGCCGGGCGAGCGCGTAGCCCGCGAGCGCCGAACCGACGCAGTTCGTCACGACGTTGGCCGTCGCGACCTTCAGCGAGTTGAACGCGTAGTCCCATACGGGGATGGTCTCGGCGACCCGCTCGTAGTTGTGCAGGGTCGGGTCGCCGGGGAGGAACTTGGGCGGCGAGCTGAAGATGTCCTCGGTCGGGCCCTTCAGCGAGGTGGACAGCTGCCACACGAACGGCCCGACGGTGAGCGCGAGGACGGCGATCAACAGCAGGTAGCGCAGGGCGAGTTCCCACACCCGGACGCTCCGGCCGTGCTCGTCGGTGACGCGCTTGCGGCGGGGCGCCGCCTCGGCGACGGCCGGTTCCTCACGCACCTTCTCGGCGATGCTCACGCGTCCTCCTTCCGGTCGGCGCGCAGCACGAGCAGCATCAGCGCGACGGTGACGACGAAGACGACGACCGAGATGGCGGAGGCGTAGCCGACCCGGCCGGTCAGGCCGGTGCCGGTGCGCTGCACGAGCATCACGAGCGTGGTGTCCTCGCCCGCGGGGCCGCCGTCCGGGCCGGCCATCAGGTAGACCTCGGAGAACACCTTGAAGGCGGCGACCGAGGAGAGCGCGCCGACCAGCACCATGGTGGAGCGGACGGCGGGCACGGTGACCGTGAGGAAGCGGCGGATCGCGCCCGCGCCGTCCACCGACGCGGCCTCGTGCAGCTCGCGCGGCACGTTGGCGAGCGCGGCCAGATAAATGATCATGTAGTAGCCGAGGCCCTTCCAGACCGTGACGGCCATGGCGCTCAGCAGGAGCAGCCACTGGTCGCTGAGGAAGCCGACCCTGCCGACACCGATCGTCTCCAACAGCGAGTTCACCAGGCCGCGTTCGTCGAGCAGCCACACCCAGATGAGTCCCACCACGACGATGGACGCGACGACCGGCGTGTAGAAGGCCGACCGGAAGAAGGCGATGCCGGGGATGTTCTTCTGGACCAGGAGCGCGAGCAGCAGGGGCAGCAGCACGAGCGCGGGGACCACCCCGAGGACGTACAGCGTGCTGTTGCGCAGGCCGATCCAGAACATCTCGTCGTGCAGCAGCTCCCGGAAGTTGGCCAGGCCCACGAACTCGCCGGGGATCAGGGTCCGGCGGTCGGTGAAGGCGTTGACCAGCGTCGAGACGAAGGGGTACAGGATGAAGATGCCGATGACCAGCAGTCCCGGGGCGGCGAACAGCCAGGGACTGGTGGGCAGTTGGCGCCGCACCCGCGTGGCTCCGGCACGGTGAGGGGCGGTGCCGGAGGAAGCGGTACTGGAAGAACTCGCCATGTCGGTCAGCCCTGCTGCTTGAGCAGCCGGTCGCACGCCCTGACAGCGTTGTCGAGCGCTTCCTGGGGGCTCACCTTGCCCTGCAGCGCCTTGGCCACGGAGTTCCGCAGCTCGGTCTTCATCTGCTCGCTGAACAGGACCGGCGTGTAATTGACCGCGTTCTTCAGGGACTTGGCGGCGGCGATCCGGACGCGGGTCTCGTCCGTGCCGTCCTCCTCGGTGAAGTACGGGTCGTCCAGCGAACCGGCGGTGCTCGGGAAGATCGCGACCTTCTTGGCGAACGACATCTGGTTCTGCGCGTCGGTGACGTAGTGCGCGAAGGCCACCGCGGCGGGCGTCCGCTTGGTCTGGGCGTTGACCATCACACCCATCACGTACATGTTGACCTTGCCGGTGCTGGTGATCTGGTCGGTGATGCCGATGTTCTTGTAGAGGTTCGGCGCCTGCTTCTTGAAGTTGCCGAGGTCCAGGGCGCTGCCCGGGTTCATGGCGACGGCCTCGGTCAGGAACTTCTTGCCGGACGACTCGGGGGTCGCGGTCAGCGCCTGCGAGTCGAGCGCCTTGGCGTCGTACAACTCCTTGTACTTGGTGAGGAGTTCGACCCCCTTGGCGTCGTTGAACGCGAAGGCGGTGCCCTCCTTGTTCATCAGCTCTACGCCGTAGCGGCCGAAGTCCTCGATGGTGGGCACGTTCGCGAGGGTGGCGACCTTGCCGTCGCTCTTGTCGGCCAGCTCCAGGGCGTCGTCGAAGAGTTCGTCGTACGTCTTCGGCGGCTTCGAGGCGTCCAGGCCGGCCTCCTTGAACAGCGACTTGTTGTAGAAGAGCGGGCCGGTGTTCAGATACCAGGGGAAGGCGTACGTGCCCTGCATGCCCGGTATCTCGTGGCTCGCCCAGGCGCCCGGCAGGTACTCCTTCTTGTACTTCGCGGCGGACTTGTCGAGGTCGAGCGCGAGGCCCGCCTTGGCGAGCGGGGCGACGAGGTCCGGCGAGACGTTCACGACGTCGGGCAGGGTGCCACCTGCCGCGTCCGCGCTGATCTTGTCGGCGTAGCCCTCGGCGGGCTGGTCGACCCACTTCACCTTCGTGCCGGGGTACTTCTTCTCGAAGTCGGCGATCAGGCCCTCGAAGTACGGCTTGAAGTTGGCCCTCAGGTTCCAGGTCTGGAAGGTGATGTCGCCTTCGACCTTGCCGGAGGCGTCCGTGGAACCGCCCTCGTCACCTCCTGAGCCGCAGGCGCTGAGCGGCAGGGCTAGGGCGACGACAGCGGCGGCGAGTGCTCTGCGAGGCATGCGCACGGTGACCGGGCTCCTTTGCGACGGTGTGGGTCGGAGGTGACGGGCAGACCTTGCATCCATCCCGGCGGGGAAGTCAATGGATTCCGCCTTGCTAAATTCATTAGCTGGACATCAGCCCAGGTCATGAGCTTGGAGATCGCCTCTTGCAACCGATCACTAATGCGCTTTAGAGTGAGCTGACTCAAGCGCATTAGTGCGGAGCCCCATTGAGCAGGGCTTCATTGAGCACGGCTTCATGAAATGGGGAGCAAGGTTGCCAGCCAAGCGGTCTCCCGCGCGCCGGCCGACGATGAAGGACATCGCGCAGCGTGCCGGGGTCTCCGAGAGCGCGGTCTCCTTCGCGCTCAACGACCGGCCGGGGGTCTCCGAGATCACCCGCGACCGGGTGCGCCGGGTCGCCGAGCAACTGGGCTGGCGGCCCAGCACTGCGGCGCGCCAGCTGTCGGGCGAGGGCGCGGCGACGGTCGGTCTCGTCCTGGCCAGGCCCGCGGACACCCTGGGCGTGGACTCGTTCTTCCTGCAGCTCATCTCCGGCATCCAGGAGGTCCTGGCCGAGCGTCATCTCGGCCTGCTCTTCCAGGTGGTCGAGGACGTCGACGACGAGTGCGCGGTGTACCGGCGCTGGTGGGCGGGGCACCGCGTGGACGGGGTGCTGGTCGTCGACCCCCGGACTGACGACGCGCGCCCGGACCTGCTGGACGAACTTGGGCTGCCCGCGGTGGTCATCGGCGGGGCGCCGGACGCGCGGCACCCGGGTCTTTCCACCGTCTGGGCGGACGACGCGGGCGCGATGGCCGCCGTCGTGGACGAGCTGTCCGCGCTCGGGCACCGCCGGATCGTGCACATCGCGGGCCTGCCCGGCCTCGCGCACACCGGGCGCCGGATCCGTACGCTGCGCGCCGAGGCCGATCGGCGCGGGCTCGCCGAGGTGCGCTCGGTGACCACGGACTACTCGGACGCGGAGGGCGCCGCCGTCACGCGCCGGGTCCTGCAAGGCGGTGTTCTGGAGGGCGGCGCCCTGGAAGGTGGCGTGTCGGAGAGCCGCGTTGTGGAGAGCGGTTCGCGGCCGACCGCGCTGATCTACGACAACGACGTGATGGCCGTCGCCGGAGTCGCCGCGGCGACGGAACTGGGCTTCTCCGTGCCGGGTGACGTCTCGGTCGTCGCCTGGGAGGACTCGGCGCTGTGCCGCATGGTCAAGCCGTGGCTGTCGGCGCTCTCCCGCGACACGGTGGAGTTCGGCCGGACGGCCGCGAAGGAGCTGACCTCGCTGCTGGACGGGGGGCCGGCGCGGGCGGTGCGGGTACCGGTGCAGCGGTTGATCTCTCGGGAGAGCACGGGGCCCTGCGGCGCGGGGCCCCGCGGGGCTTGAGCGGGAGGGTGTTGGGGGTGGTCGTCGCTGTGCGGCGCCCACCCCCTGATTGGTGGGCGGGGGGGGCGTGTGTTGCGTCTGCGGGTTCGTTGTGGCTGGGCGCGCAGTTCCCCGCGCCCCTGAAGCGCCCGGAGTGGCCCCGTGCTTTCAGGTTCGGGAGCGGTGCAGCTCGAACCTGGCCAGGTGTGGCGTCTGGCGTGAGCTCGTTACCCGTACGCGCCATCGGCGGGCCCGTACGGGGGTCGGCAGGAGCAGGATGCGGCTCGCGCCGAGCGTGCCGGCCTCGGCGACTCGCGTCCAGGCACCGCCGGACTGGGCCTCGACCACGAAGCCCTCCACCTGTTGCCCGTGCCGGATGTCCTCGGCGAGGCGGATGCGGTTCACCTCGCGGGCGCGGCCGAGGTCGACCGTGATCGTGCCCGGGGAGGTGGTGACCCGGGCTCCGTGGGCCAGGTCCTCCGGCAGTTCGCGGTCGATTCGTTCGCGGAACTCCCGCAGGCGGGTGACGTCGGCGGCCGGGAGGTGGCCCTGTTTGTCCGGGGGCACGTTGAGCAGGAGTACCGAGTTGCGGCCCACCGAGCCGAAGTAGATGTCCGTCAACTGCTGTACGGACTTGGGCTGTTGGTCGGCGTGGTAGAACCAGCCGTCCCGGATGGAGACGTCGGCCTCGGCCGGCCACCACTGGAGGTGGTCGGCCACGGGCTGCGCGGTGACCAGGGCGTCCCGGCCGCCCATGTCGGGCGCGTCGTACGAGAGCGCGAAGTCCATGCGCCCGTTGTCCTTCTCCTGGACGGGGACGACGCTCCACTCGTTCTCGCGGGCGAACCCGCCTTCGTTGCCGACCCAGCGCACGTCGGGTCCGGACACGGCGACCGTGGCGTCCGGCACGAGGGTCCGGATCAGCGTGTACCAGCTGTCCCAGTCGTACTTCTCGACCTTGTCCGGCGGAATACGGCCCTGGGCGCCGTCGAACCAGACCTCGTCGACGGGCCCGTACTCGGTGAGGACCTCGTAGAGCTGGTCGAGCATATGGGCGCCGTAGTCGGTGGCCGGGAGCGTGAAGGTGGGCCCGTCCGGGCGGTCGTCACCCGGGACCCGGGTGGGGATGGTGCGCTCCGAGCGGGCGCTGCCGTTGGCGTACACGCCGTGCAGGTACTGGTTCTCGTCGGCCGGTGAGATGTAGACGCCGACCTTGAGGCCGTGGCGCCGCATCGAGTCGGCGAACGTGCGCAGGACATCACCCTGGCCGCCCTGCCAACTGCTCGACGCCACCGAGTGGTTGGTGTAGCGGGACTGGTAGAGCACGAAGCCGTCATGGTGCTTGACGGTGAGGATGGCGAGCTTGAAGCCGCCGTCACGCAGTGCTCGGGCCCACTGGTCGGTGTCGAGGCCGACCGGCTGGAAGACGTCGGGGTCCTCGTCCCCGGTGCCCCATTCGAGGCCGGTGAAGGTGTTCACGCCGAAGTGCAGGAAGGCGGTGCGTTCGAGAGCCTGCCAGGCGATCTGCCGTTCCGTGGGCCGGACTTGGGAGGCCTTGCGGACCAGTTCCTCCGGGGTGTCGTCGGGGCTCACGGGGATCCGGTACCACGGTTCGTCGGCCGAGGCGGAGGCAGAGGCACCGGCCGTGGATGCGGAGGCTGAGGCGGAGGACGCGAGGGCCAGGGACGTACCGCTGGACGCAACGAAAGCGGCGGCGGCCGTGACGAAGAGACGTCTGGAGACTGCCATGCGGGTCGGACTCCTCAGGTCAGCGGGTCAACGGGGTTACGGGCTACGGCTCTGCGGGTCATCCGGCGGTCAACTGCCATACGGCGGGCGACTGTTGGTCCGGCGGGTACTGCACGAGCCGACCGTCGTCGGTCACGTGCACGGCCATCTGCGTGATCGCGTTGACGAGCCGGTAGCCGTCCTGCGCGGGCGCCAACTGCCAGCGCTGCAGGGTGTTCGCGGGGTCGCAGGTCTGCCGGGACACCTCGACACCGGGCTGGGGCGGCACGTTGAGGGTGAGCTTGCCGCCGCGCACTTCGAGGCAGCCGTTCGCGGTCTTCAAGGTCACGTAGCCGTCCGGGGTGCGCTTCACCTCGGCCGTCACGGACGCGTTCCCCGCACGGAAGGTGTACGTCCCGTCCGCGACCGGCACGCGGGTGAGGTCCCGCCATCCGGGCGCGTGGCCCACGGCCGCCGCACGAGCGGTGAACTGCGCGTAGGTGGAGTCCGGGTGGGGGCTGCCCCAGGTGGCCTGGGCGACGTGACGCAGGGCCGGGTCGGTGTCTTCCGCGACCTCGTTCTCGGTTTCGCCGCGCCCGTTGTCGGGCCAGAGACTGATCTTCGCCCCGGTGATGCCCTCGCGCGAGGCGAGCTTCTCGCCCTCGAAGCTGCGCGGGTCCCAACTCTGGTCGTACAGACCCTTGGTGTCCGAGTGGAAGCCGCCGCGTACGAGATAGAGGGCGTAGGCCGCGTTCATCAACGGGTAGCCCTGGGCCCGGAGTTGGCTGGGCTTCGTCGCCACGTTCAGCCAGTGCTCGACCGTCGTCCCGGCCGTGACGGGCACCGTGTTGGCGCCGGTGAGCCCGTCGTTCCAGACGCGCAGCTTCTTGCCCTTGTCCGCCGCGTAGGCGTGGACACGGTTGACGAAGTCGATGAACGCGTCCTGCGGGGTGGCGTTCGCGCCGTACTTCGCCCGGGCGTACTCCAGGACCTGCGGGTACTTGGCGAAGTCCGAGCCGAGCATGTACTCGTCGGCGCCCATGTGCCACGATCCGGCCTTGAAGACCTCCGCGTACTCGTCCATCAGGCTCGTGTAGTAGGCGAAGGCCTCAGGACGCGTGATGTCGAGCCGGGACGGCTGCTTGTTGCCGTCGGAGTCGGTGAGCTGGAGATCCGGGCGGTTCTCTATCCAAGGGTCCATGTGCCCTGGGGAGTTGATCTCCGGAATGATCGTGACGTGGTACTTCTCGCCGAGGGCGACGAGGCGTCGTATCTCGTCCTTGGTGTAGTAGCCCCAGGTGTTGGCCTCGGGGTGCGCGTCGCTCTTCACCTTCAGTTCGAGCAGCAGCTGGTTGAGCTTGTTGTACGCCATGTCGCGTACGAGGTTCTCCAGCCAGGCCGTCGTGATGTGGATGTAGCAGGCGCAGACGCCGACGCCGCGCTCCTCGTACTGCGGTACGTCGACGGTGCGTCCGGCGGGCAACCGGTCGCCCTGGGCCAGGAGTTGGAGGATGGTCCGGGTGCCGTAGAAGGCGCCGGTCTCGGTGGCACCCGTCACCGACAGGCGTTTGCCCGCGCGGAGTTCGTACCCCTCCTTGCCGAGCGCGGCCCTGGTCGGCG
>NZ_JAPWHT010000355.1:0-10882 GCF_027270795.1 Streptomyces sp. ActVer | reverse complement strand
CGACCGACGCACCTACAAAGCCACCCTCAGCATCAACATCTTGACGCCGACGATCAGCCCGTAACTTCACGGCCTTGGTCTTTAGGGGCGCGGGAAACTGCGCGACCAGCCACAGCCGGACCGGCACCCGACAACACACCCCACGGGGCCTGGGGCGGAGCCCCAGAAGGACGGGAATGGGTAGGGGCGGCGGGGGCGGAGAACTCCCCGGGTCAGCCGCCGAGTTCCTGGTGGCGGGCGGTGAGGCGGGCCGCGCCCTCCTCCGTCAGGGAACCGAAGAGTCGCAGGCGGGAGATGCCTCCGTCGGGGAAGATGTCGACGCGCGCGTGCGTGCCGACGGACGGGGCCCCGAGGACGAACCGGTGGTTCGTGTCGGGCTGAAGGCGGGTGCGGGGCAGGACCTCGACCCACTCCCCGTCCACACCGTCCCGCACCGAAACAGACGCCCACCCGGCCGAGTTGCCCTTCAGATACGCCGTGTCGATCTCGATGGCGCGGATCTCGGACCGCGCTACAAGCTGGTAGCGAATCCAGTCGTGCCCCTGGTCCCGCCGCCGCCGCGTCTCCCACCCGTCGTCCATCTTGCGGGACCGCCCCGGCTGGATGGTGTTGGTGGCGGGCGAGTAGAAGAGGTTGGACGCGTCCTCGACCTGTCCGCCGTTCTCCAGGGCGACGACGTCGAAGGTGCCGAGGACCGACAGCCACCGCGGGTCGGGGACGACCTCGCCGTACACGCGAAGGCGCGCGATCCCACCGTCCGGGTGCTGGTTGACGCGGAGGTGGGTGATGCGCTGCTCCACGTCGACGGCGAAGCCGTTGGCCGCGTGGCCGCCGACCGCCGTGCGCGGGACGAGCGTCGTCCACTTCACGTCGTCCGCGAGGAGTTCCTCGGGGGACGGGGAGCCCGGCACCGAGGCACCCTCGACGGACACCGCCTGCGGATAGTTGCCGCGGAAGTGGGCGGTGTCGATGACGATGCCCCGTACGACACCGGGCGCGCCGAGACGTACGAGCGCCCAGTCGTGGTCGTCGGCCGTGGGCCACGGGTGCTCGGCGGAGGCACCGCGCCTGCGCCGGGTCTCCCAGCCGTCCATGATCTTGCCCTTGTGCCCGAAGTGCTCGGGGTCGAACTCGGCCCGCTCGGGCAGGAGCAGGTTCTCGCGCTGGGCGAAGAACTCGTCGTTGGCGGCGATGACCCCGGCCCCGAGCTGCCGGTCGGCGAGGTTGGCGTACTGGGTGAAGGGGAAGTCGGCGCTGCGGTGGTCCGCGTACGGGTCGCCGCCTCCGTAGGGGTTCGCGTCGCCGGTGAAACGGGCCAGGGGGGATTGGTGCTGCGCCGTCACAGTGATCAGGTCTGCCTTTCGGGAGTCGGCCGCTGCGGGTGCGGGTCGTGCGCGAATCGCTGGTACGGGTACCGGCTCTTCTTCCTCTTTCAGTGGGCGTATTAGTTCTTCTGGGGCGAACTACGGGCGTCTGGACAGGAGTTGGCCCCTCGGGTCAGCGAACTCTCCGTCCGCCACGATGCGTTCGCCTCGCAGCCAGGTGGACCTCACGACTCCGTGCAGCGTTCGGCCCGCGTACGCGGTGACCCGGTTGCGGTGTTGGAGCGCGGCGGGGTCGACGGTGAAGGCCTCGTCGGGTGCGAGGACCGCGAAGTCGGCGTCGTGGCCGACCGCTACGGCGCCCTTGCGGCCGTCGAGGCCGACCAGTTGGGCCGTACGCGAGGACATCCAGCGGACCACGTCCTCCAGGCCGTACCCGCGCCCCCGGGCCGCGGTCCAGACGGCGGACAGGCTGAGCTGGAGGCCGGAGATGCCGCCCCACGCGGTCGCGAAGTCGTCGGTCTTGAGGTCGGCCGTCGACGGGGAGTGGTCGGTGACCACGCAGTCGATCGTGCCGTCGGCCAGCGCCTGCCACAGCAGGTCCTGGTTGGCGGCCTCGCGAATGGGCGGGCAGCACTTGAACTCGCTTGCGCCGTCCGGGACTTCCTCGGCCGTCAGGGTCAGATAGTGGGGGCAGGTCTCGACCGTGATGCGTACGCCCTCGGCCTTGGCGGCGGCGATCAGCGGAAGCGCGTCGCCGGACGACAGGTGCAGCACGTGGACGCGCGCGTTGAGCCGCTTGGCCTGGGCGATGAGGTTCGCGATGGCGGTGTCCTCGGCGTCCCGCGGTCGCGAGGCGAGGAAGTCGGCGTACTTCTGGCCGCTCCTCTGCGGGGCCGCCGCGAGATGGTGCGGGTCCTCGGCGTGCACGATCAGCAGACCGTCGAATCCGGCGATCTCCGCCAGGGACAGGGCGAGTTGATCCTGGTCCAGCTCGGGGAACTCGTCGACCCCGGAGGGCGACAGGAACGCCTTGAAGCCGAAGACGCCCGCGTCGTGCAGGGGCCGCAGGTCCTTGACGTTGTCGGGCAGGGCGCCGCCCCAGAAGCCGACGTCGATGTGCGCCTTGGAGCGGGCGACGTCCTTCTTGGTGCGCAGGTGGTCGACCGTCGTGGTCGGCGGCAGGGAGTTGAGGGGCATGTCGACCAGGGTCGTGATGCC
Source organism: Streptomyces sp. ActVer (assembly GCF_027270795.1). Taxonomy (NCBI): domain Bacteria; kingdom Bacillati; phylum Actinomycetota; class Actinomycetes; order Kitasatosporales; family Streptomycetaceae; genus Streptomyces; species Streptomyces sp. ActVer. The sequence goes on along the minus strand of NZ_JAPWHT010000355.1, from coordinate 8,339 downwards.
GCCGGCCGCCGCGGCGCGCGTCGCGGCCCAGAAACCCTCCCACTCCGTGCGGCGCGGGTCGTTGACGTGCACGTGGGTGTCGACGAGGCCGGGCAGCAGGACGTCGTCACCGAAGTCCTCCAGCCGGGCTCCGGCCGGCACCTCGGCGTCGTGCGCGAGCACGGCCGTGATCTTTCCCCCGGAGACGGCGACCGAGGCGGCCCGCGTCCCTTCGGGGGTGATCACGCGCGTCGAGCGCAGGATCAATTCGCCCCATCCGTCGTCGGACACCCGGACCCCTCTCCATGCCGCACGTCTCTCCACGCCGCACATGTCTCTGTGCCGCCCGCTGCCTTCCGCCGTTTACTTCCACGTAACGGAATTCAACGTTCTGTTGAAGGAGTCTTCACTCCTCGCTCCACGCCGTCAAGAGTCGGCTTCCCGGCCGGCCTTCACAGGCGAATTCCCTGGACGTTTCCACAAAGCGGAATTACACTTCCACTACGCAGAACGTAACCACACCGAGCCGTGCAGTCAACCAACTGCCGGGTAGGCTGCCTCCCTGCCCGCCTGAAAGGACCGCGCCCGTGCCGACGTCCAGCGCCAGCACCACCGACGCCAAGCCAGCCGCCGCCTCCGGTGGCGTCCAGTCTCTTGAGCGCGCCTTCGATCTTCTGGAGCGGATGGCGGACGCGGGCGGTGAGGTCGGGCTGAGCGAGCTGTCCGCGAGCAGCGGGCTGCCGCTGCCCACCATCCACCGTCTCATGCGCACGCTCGTGGCCTGCGGATATGTACGCCAGCAGGCCAACCGGCGCTATGCGCTCGGCCCGCGCCTGATCCGGCTCGGCGAGTCCGCGTCCCGGCTGCTCGGCACCTGGGCCCGCCCCTATCTGGCTCGCCTGGTCGAGGAGACCGGCGAGACGGCGAACATGGCGCTGCTCGACGGTGACGAGATCGTGTACGTGGCGCAGGTGCCGTCCAAGCACTCGATGCGGATGTTCACCGAGGTGGGCCGCCGGGTGCTGCCGCACTCCACGGGCGTCGGCAAGGCCCTGCTCGCGCACGTCCCGGCGGACGAGGTGCGCGCTCTCCTGTCCCGTACGGGCATGCCCGCGGCGACGGAGAAGACGATCACGACCCCGGACGAGTTCCTCAGCGCGCTCGAAGAGGTACGGAGCGCCGGGTACGCGGTGGACGACAACGAGCAGGAGATCGGGGTCCGCTGCCTCGCCGTCTCCGTGCCCAACTCCCCCACCGCAGCGGCGATTTCGATCTCCGGTCCGGCCGGCCGTGTCACCGAGACGGCGACGGAGCGGATCGTGCCCGTGCTCCAGCAGGTGGCGGTGGAGCTGTCGGAGGCCCTGGCCAGCTCGGGATCGACGACCTGAGCGCCGGTGGGGCTCGGCGACCTGAACTCCCGTCCGGGATCGGCCACTTGACCGGTCTCAGCGCCGGGGCGGCTCCCCGAAGAGTTCCACCGCGCTGCGTACGCCCGCGAGTCCGGCGGCCAGTGCGCTGACCGAGCCGATGGAACCGGCGATCAGGAGCAGTGAGCGGCGCAGGCGGGGCACCTCCGGCATCCCGGTGACGGCCATCGCCGCGAGCGCCGCGAGCTCGTCCTCCGCGATGCCGCGGTCCGGGAACTCGGCCGGATGCGCGGCGAGTTCGCGGCGCAGCCTGGACACCGCGGTCCGCAACTCCGCCACTCTCGGATCCTCGTCGCTGCCGGTCACTGACCTCTGTCCCAAGCTCCGCAACACAGCTCTCCCCCCTCGCACGTCTTTGTGCGCGATACGTCGTGCCCGCTCCGCGCCGCCCGCCCAAAAACCGCCCCGCGGCGTTGGTCAGGCGCCCAGGGACGCGGGACAGTAAACGCCACCCGATGCGGTGGACGCCACCACGAGGACCGAAATTCAGTCCCCGGACACCGCGAGGCCCGCGGGGGTTTCGGGGCGCGCCCGCCCCCGGTCCGGTATGCAGGGGTAATGACGGAGAACAACGAGCAGGTCGCCGGGCTGCTGCTGGCCGCCGGCGGGGGTCGGCGTCTCGGCGGGCGCCCCAAGGCGCTGCTGACCCACCAAGGACACCCGCTCGTCGAACACGCGGCCGGAACGCTGCGGGCGGGCGGCTGCTCCCGGATCCACGTGGTGCTCGGCGCCGGCGCGGACACCGTGCGCGAGCGGGCGGTGCTGCCCGGCTGTGTGCTCGTGGACAACCCCGAATGGGCGCAGGGCATGGGCTCCTCGCTGCGGGCCGGCCTGGACTCGCTGGCCGGTACAGGCGTCAAGGCCGTACTGGTCTCGCTGGTGGACCAGCCGGGGATCGGGCCGGAAGCCGTGGCCCGCGTACACGCCGCGTACGAGTCGGACGAGACACTCGCGGCGGCCGCGTACGACGGGAAACGAGGTCACCCGGTGCTGTTCGGCGCCCGTCACTGGGCGGGGATCGCCGCGACCGCGACCGGGGACCGGGGGGCGCGCGCCTATCTGAAGGCACACGAGGACGAGATCGTGCTCGTCGAGTGCGGGGACGTGGCGCAGCCCTTCGACATCGACACGGAGAGCGACCTGGGCCACCTTGAGTGAACGGGGTGGCACCGAGCGCCACATTCCCTCGAAGCGGAGAATCTCGACGTCAACAAATTATTGAACTTCCACCATGAGGAAACTACTATCCACTGTTCAGAAGCGTCCGGCTCTCCTCCGGGTCCCGTCGGCCGCTTCAGGTTCCGCTGGCACCCGGTGCCGCGGCGTACTCACGTCAGCTCGCTGAAGGAAGTGACAGTTCATGTCCGCACCAGCGCCGTCCCCGCTGGCCATCGTCGACGCCGAGCCCCTGCCCCGGCAGGAAGAGGTCCTCACCGACGCGGCCCTCGCCTTCGTGGCCGAGCTGCACCGGCGGTTCACGCCCCGGCGTGACGAGCTCCTCGCCCGCCGTGCCGAGCGCCGCGCCGAGATCGCCCGCACCTCCACCCTCGACTTCCTCCCGGAGACCGCCGCGATCCGCGCGGACGACTCCTGGAGGGTGGCCCCGTCGCCCGAGGCCCTGAACGACCGCCGCGTCGAGATCACCGGCCCGACCGACCGCAAGATGACCATCAACGCCCTCAACTCGGGTGCGAAGGTGTGGCTCGCGGACTTCGAGGACGCCTCAGCGCCCACCTGGGAGAACGTGGTCACCGGCCAGGTGAACATGGCCGCCGCGTACACCCGCAGCATCGACTTCACCGACGAGCGCACCGGCAAGTCGTACGCCCTGAAGGCCCCCGAGGAGCTGGCGACCGTTGTCATGCGCCCGCGCGGCTGGCATCTGAACGAGCGTCACCTCGTCGACGCCGAGGGCACGCCGGTCCCGGGCGCGCTCGTGGACTTCGGCCTGTACTTCTTCCACAACGCCCAGCGCCTTCTCGACCTCGGCAAGGGCCCCTACTTCTACCTCCCGAAGACGGAGTCGCACCTGGAGGCCCGCCTCTGGAACGACGTGTTCGTCTTCGCGCAGGACTACGTCGGCATCCCGCAGGGCACCGTCCGCGCGACCGTCCTGATCGAGACGATCACGGCCGCGTACGAGATGGACGAGATCCTCTACGAACTCCGCGACCACGCCTCGGGGTTGAACGCTGGCCGCTGGGACTACCTCTTCTCCATCGTCAAGAACTTCCGTGACGGCGGGCAGAAGTTCGTCCTGCCGGACCGCAACGCGGTGACGATGACTGCCCCGTTCATGCGCGCGTACACCGAACTCCTCGTCCGTACCTGCCACAAGCGCGGCGCGCACGCGATCGGCGGCATGGCGGCGTTCATCCCCTCGCGGCGCGACGAAGAGGTCAACAAGGTCGCTTTCGAGAAGGTCAAGGCCGACAAGGACCGTGAGGCGGGCGACGGCTTCGACGGATCGTGGGTGGCCCACCCGGACCTCGTCCCGATCGCGATGGCGTCCTTCGACGCCGTGCTCGGCGACAGGCCGAACCAGAAGGACCGGCTGCGCGAGGACGTCGACGTGAAGGCGGCCGACCTCATCGCCGTCGACTCCCTCGACGCGAGGCCCACGTACGACGGACTCGTCAACGCCGTGCAGGTCGGCATCCGTTACATCGAGGCCTGGCTGCGCGGTCTCGGCGCCGTCGCGATCTTCAACCTGATGGAGGACGCGGCGACGGCCGAGATCTCCCGCTCGCAGATCTGGCAGTGGATCAACGCGGGCGTCGAGTTCGAGCACGACGGGAGCATGGTGAAGGCCACGCCCGAGCTGGCCCGCGAGGTCGCCGCCGAAGAGCTCGCCAACATCCGCGCCGAGATCGGCGAGGAGGCCTTCGCGGCCGGCAACTGGCAGCAGGCCCACGACCTGCTGCTCACGGTCGCCCTCGACGAGGACTATGCGGACTTCCTGACCCTGCCGGCCTACGAGCAACTGGCCGGCTGAGCCGGAACAGCCTCAGACGCATCACTTCTCCGAGTGGCCCAGGGACTTTTCCGGGGCCACTCGGTCGCGTACGAGGCGCTTCACGGCCGTCGGCTCCGGGAAGCCCTGCTCGCGGCGGTCCCAGACCACCTCGTCGTCGACCCGTACGACGAAGACGCCGCCGGTGCCGGGCTTGAGCGCGAGCTCCGTCAGCTCCTGCTCGAAGGTAGTGAGGAGTTCCTGGGCGAGCCAGGCGGCGCGGGGCAGCCAGCGGCACTGGGTGCAGTACTCGATCTGAACGCGGTGCGTGTTCTCAGTGGTCACGTTCTCAGTAGTCACGTGACCATTCTCGGCGGTCATCCGAGGTGTACCGACCCGTCGTGCTCCACCGCCGGCTTGCCGTGCAGGTCTGGGACCTGCTTGAGCCAGTCCGGCCTGCCCCGCCTGGTCTTCGCCGCGCGGTCCGCGTCCTCGGCGGCGAGCTGTTCGCGGGTGGGGAAGTCCGTGGGGAGCCAGGCCGCCGATGCCCCGGCACGGGCGAGGAGATAGCCGACGTACGCCTCACGGGCCTCGTCCGGGGTCGCGAAACCGGGCTCGTCGGCGAGCCAGGCGTCGGGCACCTCCGCCGTGATCGCGCGCAGCAGTTCCTCCGTCACCCTGGGCGCGAGCTCGGCGTCCGCCGCGCGTGTGTCGGGGGTCTGGCCGCCGAGCGCGTGGCGCCGGAAGTCGTACGCCTTCTCCGGCTCGGAGGCGTCCCAGCGGTGGTGGAAGACCAGGGCCGCGCCGTGGTCGATCAGCCACAGCCGCGGGGGCGCGACGCCGAGCGTGGGCCAGATCATCAGGTTCGAACTGTGCGTCGTACGGTCCACGTTGACCGTGAGGGCGTCCAGCCAGATGATCCTGCCCGCCTCCAGCGGGTCGACCGGGAACGTCTTCGCGACCTCCGGAGTGAAGTCCTTGGCGCCGGACAGGTAGTCCATGCCGAGATTCAGGCCCGCGCTGGCCCGGAGCAGGTCCTGGACCTCCTGGTGGGTCTCGTGCGCGCCGATCGCCGGGTCGAAGTCCACCAGCACCAGCTCGGGGAACCTCAGACCGAGGGCGCGCGCCAGCTCGCCGACGATCACCTCGGCGACCAGCGCCTTGCGCCCCTGCGCCGAGCCCGTGAACTTCACGACGTAGGTGCCCAGGTCGTCCGCCTCGACGATCCCGGGGACGGAGCCGCCCGCCCGGAGGGGTTCGATGTAGCGGGTCGCGCTAACTTTCCTCAGCATTTTCTCGGGACACCTGCTTCATCGACCTTGCAATCCATGGACGACCTTGGAGCTGTCAAACAGCGGAAAGTGCCCGGCATGAAGTGAGCATAGTAATCGAGGGCCAGTAAGTGGGGGGCGTTCCCCCATGTGCCTCCCGGGTCCTGCGGGCACTGTGAGCAGGTCGATTCACACAACCGAGAGGGATTCCATGGGGAGAAAAGCGTTACTCCGGGTCTTGGTGGTCGCGGCGATGGCCGGTTCCGCGGTGACCTTGACCGGAGGGCCGGCGAGCGCGGCCACCGGTGTGTTCAAGAGCGGGACCAACATCGTCGTGAACGCGGCGCAGGGCCGCGCGAACAACATCACGGTCAGTCTGTCCGGGAACTTCGTCATCATCCGGGACACCTCCGACACCCTGACCGCCGGTCTCAACTGCACCCTCCTGACCAACGGCACGGTGGCCTGCCCGGTGGCCGTCAGCTCCGACACGGTCGTGGTCAACGCCGGGGACGGCAACGACACCATCACCAAGACCGCCAACGTCCGCAGTGAGCTGAAGGGCGAGTCGGGCAACGATGTCATCAACGGCGGCCCCAGCCCCGGCAGCAACAGCCTCAACGGCGGCACGGGCAACGACACCCTGAACGGCAGCGCCACCTTCGACCTCCTCATCGGCGGCACCGGTGCCGACCGGATCAGCGGCGGGGGCGGCACCAACGACGTCGTCAGCTACCTGGAGAGCGGCTCGGGCGTGGTCGTGGACATCGACAACGCCGCCGACGACGGCATCGGCGGGGAGGGCGACAACGTCCTCACCGACGTCGAGTTCGTCTACGGCAGCCAGTTCGGCGACACGCTCACCGGGGGGACGGCGGGCGACATCCTGTCCGGCTTCGGGGGCAACGACCTCCTGGTGGGCGGCACGGGCAACGACACCCTGGTCGGCGGCGCAGGCAGCGACACCCACAGCGGCGGAGCGGGCAACGACACCCTGGACGCTGTCAACGGCGTGTTCGGCAACGACTCCCTCAACGGGGGCGCCAACACCGACACCTGCACCGCCGACACGAGCGACACGAAGAGCGCCTGCGAGGCCTGAACACCCGCATCCGCCGATTCGCAGTCACTGATTCCACAGCCGCTGTCGCCTCGTCACTCGGAGCGCCTGCCGCGAGCCCGGTTCCGCCGCTCGCGCCAGGCGCTCCAGAGCTGCTCCAGGGCCGCGGCGCCGCACGCGTGGTGGAGTCACTGCCCGGCCGCGTACCTGCGTGCCAGGGTGATCAGGGCGGCCCGGCCGCTCCGATCGGTACGGCTCCGGAGACTCGCGAGGTGCTTCTCGACGGTGCGTGGCGAGAGGAAGAGCTGCTCGGCGATCTCCTGGTTGCCGAGCCCCCGGCCGAGCAGGCGCAGCACCTCGTACTCCCGCGCGGTCACCCCCGCCCGTCGCAGCTCCTGCGGAATCGTGTCGTGGCCCTCGCGGCGGCGGGCCACGGGCGAGCCCGCTTCCCGCAGCATGGCGCGGCAGGCGGCCGACACCCGTGTCGTACCCCGGTCGTGGAAGAACTGCTCGGCGGCGCGCAGCCACTCGACGGGCTGTCCCCAGCCGTCGGCGAGCGCCGCGGAGGCGCCCAGGCGCCGACACAGGTGGCGGGCCAGGGGGATGGCGTCGGTACCGGCCAGTGCTTCCTCGGCTGCCTTGGCGGCCTCGGCGGCCCGGCCCTCGCGGCCCAGCAGCACGGCCCGGGACCATCCCGCGAACGGCCGGTCCCAGTGGACCTGGGTGAGCCGGTCCGCGACGGCCCCGTCCAGCTCCGCCCAGCCGGCCGCGCCCCGTACGGTCCGCAGGAGCAGGTAGGGGCCCAGGAAGCCGGTGACCCCGCGCGTACTGGGCAGTGCCCGCATGGCCCGGTCCGCCTCCGTGAACTCGGCCATCGCGCGGTCGGGTTCCTCCCGCAGCAGGGAGCAGATGCCCTGGGCCCAGCCCCACACGGAGGTGTCGGCGTAGCCCCAGAGCGCTCCGGCGCTCCGTCCGGCCAGTGCGCTCTCCACGACGTGCAGCGCGGTCTGGAGTTTCTGCCGATCCCCACGTGAGGCGGCGATGACGGCGTCCATTCCGACGCCGATCAGCTGCACCTCGCGCAACCGCAGCCTGTCGGCCGTCGTCCGGAGCCGCCGGGCGGACTCCAGGGCGCTGTCGTGCTCGTCGCGCAGCACATGGGCCTGGGTCAGATGCATGTCGGCCCAGGCCGTCATGAGCACCGCACCGGTCTCCTCGGCCGCCTTCCGCACGGCCAGCAGCCGATCGGTTCCGGTGGTCCGGATGCGGTCGAGGACGCCGAGTTCCAGCAGGCCGCGTATCCGCCAGACCGGCAGCGCATGGGTCTCGGCCGTGGCCACCAGGCGATCGAACACCCTTTCCGCCTCGGCCAGGTCCTGAGGCCGCAGGCAGTAGCCGAGCATGTTCAGCGCCTTGCAGCTCACCTCCGGCAGTCCGACCGCCTCGGCGGTCGCCACGGCACCTTCGGCCAGGGCCCTGGCGCTCTCCAGCCGGTCCGGGCGCTGCGAGTTGAGCACCAGGTGCGCGGCGACCGCGTCCAGGGCGGCGCGGGACGCGGGGTCGGGCTCGGCTCCGAGCAGTTCCCGTGCCCGCCGCACGGCGGTCAGGCCCTCCTCCCACTGCTGCGCGGTGGCGGCGGCTCTGGCCCG
>NZ_JAPWHT010000354.1:0-10918 GCF_027270795.1 Streptomyces sp. ActVer | reverse complement strand
ATCGAGGCGTAGGCGCGTACGTGAGCGCGGGCGTGTTCGGGTTCGCACTTGACCGTGACGATCTGGTCGTCCGGGTCCCATGATGGTGCGCTACCTCCAGGCCATGGCCTCGCACTCGGCGAGTGCGCCCGTCGAGCAACCGGCGGTCACCGGACCCGCCGCTGCATCGCCGGCCACCACCGGGACGCCCACGATCGCCGACCTTCAGGTGCGGCACGTGATGAAGCGGTCCGTCGCCGGGGTCCTCGCCGACACGCCGTTCCTGGACATCGCCCGGATGCTGGCCCGTCGGCAGATCGGCGCGGCCGCCGTGCTGGACGACTCCCAACGTGTCATCGGCGTGATCGCGGAGTCCGACCTGCTCGCCCGGGCGGCCGACCTCGCGATCCCGGACGTACCCCACGGCCGGTTCGCCAGACTGCTCGGCCACCGGCAGCAGGCCGGTGACGCGGGCGGCACGGCGGCCACGCTGATGACCACGCCTGCACTGACCGTCCACCCCTGGACATCCGTGGTGGAGGCGGCCCGCACAGCCGCCCGCTCCCGGATCCGGCAGATCTTCGTGACCGACCACAGGGACAGGCTCGTGGGCGTCGTCAGCCGCGCGGAACTGCTGCACGCCCTCGTGCGGGACGACACGGCGATCCACTCGGAGATCGTCTCCCATGTCGTTCGGGACGAACTGCACATCGACCCCGAGCAGGTGAACGTGCGTGTTCGCAACGGCACCGTCACGCTCAGGGGCACGATCGACGCTCGCCTGGTTCCGCGGCTCATCGAGGAAGTGGCGGCGATCCCGGACGTGTTCGAGGTGGAGGACCACCTCGTCGCGCACTGAGACGCCCCCCGCAAGGCAGTCAACGGCATTGGACGTCGACGAGGAAGGCACGGTCATGTCCGAGACAACAGTGCGCCCCACCGCCGCGACGCGGCCCGAGGAGAGGGAGGTGCACCGGCTCGACGTCACACACGTCCACGGTGACGCGTACGCCGTGGACATCCGCGGCCACCAGCTCCTGGTCGACCGGCCCACGGAGGCGGGCGGCAACGACACCGCCCCGACACCCACGGAGTTGTTCGCGGCCTCCCTGGCCACCTGTGTCGCCTCCTGTGCGGGCCGTTACCTCAAGCGCCACGGCATGCCCCGCTCCGGACTGCGTGTCCGTACGGAGTTCACCACGGCGGCGGACCGCCCCGCCCGGGTCGCGTCCGTCCGGCTGTTCCTCACTCCCCCACCGGGGCTGTCCGCACAACGCCACGCGGCTCTGCTGGCCATCGCCTTGCACTGCACCGTACTCAACACGCTGCACGAGCCGCCCGAGACGGACATCCGGCTGGAGCCGGGCACACCCGTCTGACACACCTGCCGGCCTCGGGTCCGGTGCCACGTCACCCCCGGCGCCGACGCTCCTGCCGACATCGCCCCACGAGCGGACGCTCCGGCCGGTGGGCCTTGCCAAGCCGGTGCGGCGGCCACGCCCGGACGACCTGTTCCGGGCCTTCGGCACGTCCCCGTACGGGCTGTCCGTCCAGGATCCGACGCCCGGTGGGAACGGCTTGCCCAACGAGCTGCCTCGCCCCCGAGGGAAGGTTGTGGCGGCTGTTCGCGGCACAGTTCACCGATCTGTTCGCCATGGTCCTGCTCGCAGCGTCGACGTCGGCCTTCCTCGCCCACGTCCTCCAGGGCCCGCACGACGCCGGGCGCTCCGCGCAGACAGTGCAGGCCATGATGTCCCGCGCCTGCCGGGCCCTGCGGGACGGGGAACGGCGGGAGATTCCGGCGAGTTCCCTGGTGCCCGATGACGTCGTCCCACTGGAGGCCGGGGACGCGGTGCCGGCGGACTGCCGGGCCGGTCGGGACACACGACCTGCCGGCGAACAACGCGCCCCCGGCCGGGGAGCGTTCGGCCGCGGACCGTACGACGGAACCGAGTCCGGTGGGCAGCGCGCTGGACTCCCGCACCTGCGCCTTCAGCGGACCGGCCCCCAAGTCGCCCGCCCCCGAGCTCGCACTGCGGGAGGACGACATGCTCCTCGTCGTGTCCCGCACGGCAACGGAGAGCGAGGTTCCCGCGGTCTTCCAGCGACGCCCCGCCTTCCGGCAGGCGGGCGGGCGGGCGGGGTAACGAAACGTGTGCGTGGCCGGACGATCGGCCACGCACACGCGGTGCGGCTCAGCGCACGACGGCGCTCAGACGTGCCGCACGGAAATAGTCCTGGTGCCTTCCTTCTTCTCCGGCACCGGGACCGTGACGGTCAGGACACCGTCCTTGTACTCCGCGGTCGCCTCGTCCCCCTCGGCACCGGCCGGCAGCCGGACCGCGCGGGTGAAGGTGCCGTAGCGGAACTCGGTGTGGCGCTTGTCCTTGGTCTCCTCGGTGCGCTCGGCGCGCAGCGTCAGCAGGCCTTCCGCGACGGTGATCTCGACGTGCTTCTCGGGGTCGATGCCCGGAAGTTCGGCCCGCAGTACGTACGTTCCGTCCGTCAGCCGCTCCTCGATACGGATGCCGTGTGTCCCCGGCACGGTGTGTGCCACGGGGAGCCCGCTTTCGACCCACCCCAACAGGTCGGGGAGCGTCACCCAGCCGGGCAGCCTCTCGCTCATGCCGCTCATGTCGCCCTCCTCTTCCTTGTTCCTACTACCAGCGTCGCGCGCCGCAGCCGGGGGCGGGCGGGGCCGACCGGCCCCGCGCGGGACCCTTTGGGCCCTGTCAGCCGCTCATCCTCTTCCGCCACTGCGGGCCGACGCGCGCCCATTCCGCATCCCACTCCCGCAGCCGCCGTCGGTCCAGGCCGGCGCGGGCGAGCCGCTCGCAGCCCAGCACCGTGGCCCCGGCCGCGAGCCCCGCCGAAGTGCCCACCAGCACCGAGTACAACTGCGCCTCGACGGCTGTCGGCGGCTGAGACCTCAGCTCGCCTTTGCGGTCCACCCACGCCGTGACAGAGGTGCCGGCCTCGCTGCCGGGCTCCGCCTTCGCCAGGCCCGTGTGCGTGGTGCCCTCGGCGGCGGTCCAACGGACTTTCGCCCACACGGTGCCCTCGCTGGTGCCGTCCGTCGTCAGCGCGGGGGCACCGGGCGCGTCCTGGGTGAGAACGGCCGTCACCGGGTGGACCTGCGCGCGGCGCACGGCGAGGCTCTGCTCGAACGACACCCCCGCTACCAGGGCCACGGACAGGCCTCCCGCCACGGCGAAAAGCCAGGCTGTCAGGACGATCCAGGCCTCCAGGCGGTCGCTGCGGCGTCGGAGGGGGGTGTCACGCCACCGCCAGAGCCACACCTTCTTCGCCGGTGTGCAGCGCGCCCTCGCCATGGGACGACACCCCTTTCTCCCTCGGCCGGGAACTCTCGCGTCCAGGAGCCGGGACGCCTCACCCGGGAGGGGTCCCTGGGCTCGTCACGGCCCCTGTGCCGTCCGGGAGTTCGGGATCGAGCCCGAGGTGGCGGCGCGGTCCCGACAGTGCACAGTCCACGTCCACCACACCCTCGACGGCACGCGCCAGGTGGGCGGCGACGGGGGCCAGCCCGGTCTCCCGGAACCGGCCGGTCAGTTTCACGATCCCGTCGCGGACCTCCACCCGGATCGCTCCCGGCGTCTCGGGGACGAGGCGCTCCACGACCGCGCGGCGCACTTCGCGAGCAAGGTCTGCGTCGTCCCGCAGGAACACCCCGAGGAGGTCACCGCGGCTGACAATGCCCTTCAGGACACCGTCGCCGTCGACGACCGGCAGCCTCTTCACCCGGTGGCGGGCCATGATCCGGGCGCCCTGCGCCAGGGACGCACCCGAGCGGACGGTGACCGCCGGAGCCGTCATCAGCTCCTCGGCGGTACGCGCCCCGGCCTTGGCCAGGTCCTCCGGACGCCGCGGCCTGGCGTACCCATCGGGGTCGCCGTCTCGGAACTCCTCCTTGAGCAACAGATCGGCCTCGGAGACGACGCCCACGACCCGGTGCCCGTCGTCCACCACGGGAAGGGCACTGACCTTCCACTCCCGCATGGCCTTCACCACGTCCTTGAACGTCGCGCCGGTCTTCAGGGCGAGGACGGTACGGGTCATCACATCGCTCACGGTGTGCGGAGTGTTGTGCATGGTGTCCTCCCAGGGCCCCAGGTGCGCGTGTCGTCACGGACAAGGGCTCCCCGACTTCAGCCTCGGCCACGGGCCCTGACCGTCGTATGGGCCGACCGGCCCTGGTAGGTGGTCCCGTCGGGCACGAACCTCCCCGCTCCGTCCTCAGCGTGTGACGGTGAGGGGCACGGCGTCCGCGACGACCGGGTGACAGTCCTCCATGGAGTTCCAGTGCGCCGCGAGCAGGCCGGCACCCGAGCGGGTCGCCCTGTGGGGGATCGTCACGTCGAACGTGCCGCGGGTTCCGGTGCCGGAGGTCGCCGTCGTGCAGACGTCGGCCGCGGTGCGCCCGGCGGCATCGGTGATCCTCAGGCGGAAGGTAGGGGCAGCGTCTCGGTGCCCGACCCGTGCCGCGCCGGATGCGGCAGGTGCCTCAGCAAAAGCCCCTTGATGCTCGGGAGCACCGCCGCCTCCCTTCCTGCGGCTCCGCACGGTTCTGCGCTCTCCGCCTCGGCGCCAGCCGTACACGGGGCATCCGGTCCGTGCCGACGTCCGGCGGGCTGTTCGACGCTTGGGGCGTACCACCCGGTCGGGCGCGCGGCCCGCCCCTCGCCGCCCACCCCGCATCCGCCGTGTCACCTGGGCTCCGGGCAGGTGACAGCCATGGCATCGGTCACCTTCGACCAGGCAACCCGTTGCTTCCCGAAGATGGACCACCCTGCCGTCGACGGGCTCGAACTCGACATCTCCGACGGCGAGTTCATGGTCCTCGTCGGCGGCAACGAGACCATGGAGGACCTGGTCGCCCAATACGGCACGGGCGGCCTCACGGACTCGTTTCCCGCCGGGCAATTGCTGGTCGTCGCTCTCCTGGGCGCCGGTTTCGCCGTACAGACAACGCTGCGGCCACGAGGCGAGGAAGCCGCGCTGCGGGCCGAGCCGCCACTGGTCACGCCCGTCTCCCGCGTCCGCCTGGTTGCCGGTCGCCTGTCGGTGGCGCTGGGCGGCAGATTGAGCGTCCTCGCCGCCGCGGGCCTCGGCACAGGCCTCGCCCACGGCGCCACCGGCGTCGGGGCGGTCCAGGTGCCCCTGCTCGTCACCGCCGCGCTTGCCTACGCCCGGGCGCCGTGGCCGGTCGCCAGGCTCGCGACCGCGCTGTTCGAGCGCTCGCCCTGCGCGGCCAAAGGCCGCACCGGCGGTACTCGCTACCTTGTTTCGTCGTCGGCCTGTCCGGCGAGGTCCACGACCTGCTCGCCTGGGCCCTGAGCGCCTCTCCGTTCGAGCACATCCCGCACCTGCCCGCCACGCACCCCTGGCGTCACCGCGCCGATACTGCTCACAGCCGTCGCTGCCACGCTGACAACGCTCGGTCCGGCCGGATTCCGAAGGCGGGACGTCGGCTGGGTTTCCGTGTACGCCGCGGTTGCCGTGCGGAGGGGCCGTTCGGCCCTGCGGTCGGGACGCACCGGCCCCTGACGGCGGTGGGCCGACGCGCCGACTCTGGTGGGGCAGGGTCCGCACACCTGCGTGCGGGCACAGGCCACAGGAGGTGTCGGCCATGCTGCGCCCCGTTGTCGTAGGAATGGACGGATCGAGGGAGAGCCTCGCCGCCGCGGAGTGGGCGGCCCAGGAAGCGCTCAGGCGTCGTCTGCCGCTGCACCTGGTGCACGCCTGGGAGGGCGGGGTGACTCCTGACTTGTCGGAGCTGCCCGAGCTGGACGCGCCGCGCTACTGGGCGCGGCGGATTCTGCGGGATGCCGTGGAGCGGCTCGGCGAACGCTGCCCGCAGGTCGTGCCGACCACCGAGCAGATCGCCCGGTCCGCGCCGGACGCCCTGGTGGCGGCAGGCGACGAAGCCGAGCTGCTGGTGCTGGGCAGCCGTGCGTTCAGCGGCTTCGGTGGCTTCATGGCCGGTTCGGTCGCACTGGCGACAGTCGCCCACGTGACGCGCCCCGTCGTCCTCGTACGGGCCGAGCAGACTCTGGAGGACGAGCACCTGCCGGACGCGGAGAACCACCCTTCGGCGGCCACCCCCTACCGTGACGTCCTCGTCGGCGTCGACCCCGCGAACGCGTGCGAGGAGGTGCTCGCGTTTGCCTTCGGGAGCGCGATGCTGCGGGCAGCGCCGCTGCGGGCCGTGTACACGTGGCGGCTGCCGTACGTGGAGGCTGCCGCGGAAGCCAGGGCACGCAGGGCGGTGGGCGCGAGCGCCGCGAAGGCGCTGACCGCCGTAATGCGGCCGTGGCGGGAGAAGTTCCCCACCGTCGACGTCCACGAGCTGACGCCCGAGGGCAGCGCCCCCCTGCGGCTGACGGACGCCGCCAAGGGCGCCGGTCTGCTGGTCGTCGGCCGCCGCATCCGCCCGGCCAGGCTGGGGACGCACACCGGGCCCGTCGCGCACGCGGTGATGCACCACGCCCGTTGCCCGGTCGCCGTCGTGCCGCACCAGTGAGTGTCCGCATCGGATCCCAGGACAGGAGGATGCCGTGTTCCAGGTACGCATCCACGGTCGCGGCGGCCAAGGAGCCGTCACGGCCGCGGAGTTGCTGTCGGTGGCGGCGTTTCTGGAGGGCCGCCACGCGCAGGCGTTCCCGAGTTTCGGCTCGGAGCGGACGGGGGCTCCGGTGATGGCGTTCTGCCGGATCGACGACCGGCCGATCCGGGTCCGCGAACCCGTCACCCGACCCGACGCCCTGGTGGTCCAGGACGCGACGCTGCTGCACCAGGTGGACGTCTTCGCCGGGCTGCGGCCCGGCGGCCCAGTTCTGGTCAACTCCCCTTATGGCGCCGATCACCTGGGCCTGGAGTCACTCACCGGTCCGGTCCTCACGGTCCCCGCCACCGCACTCGCCCTGCGCCATGTCGGGCGTCCGGTACCCAGCGCCGTCCTGCTCGGCGGACTCGCCGCCCTCACCGGCTGCGTGACGCTCGGCTCGCTGACCGCCGCGATCCAGGAACGCTTCCCGGGCAGGCTGGGATCGGCCAATGCGGACGCCGCCCGGAAAGCGTACGAGCACGTCGAGGTCCTTCGTGAGGAGCGCGTTCATGCTGAAGCAGACTGAGGGCTCGCGCGCGGTCGCCGAGACCGTCGCGTACTGCCGCCCGGAAGTGATCGCCGCCTACCCCATCTCCCCGCAGACGCACATCGTGGAGGAGCTCAGCCGCTGGTGAAGTCCGGTGCGCTGAAACCGGGCGAGTACGTCAACGTCGAGTCGGAGTTCGCCGCGCTGTCCCTGTGCATCGGCGCCTCGGCGGCCGGTGCCCGTACCTACACGGCGACCGCGAGCCAGGGCCTGTTGTACATGGTGGAGGCCCTCTACAACGCCTCGGGCCTGGGCCTGCCGATCGTGATGACGATCGCCAACCGGGCGATCGGCGCGCCCATCAACATCTGGAACGATCACAGCGACAGCATGTCCCAGCGCGACTCGGGCTGGATTCAGCTGTACGCCCGCGACAACCAGGAGGCGGCCGACCTGCACCCGCAGGCCTTCCGGCTGGCCGAGGAGCTGTCCCTGCCGGTGATGGTGTGCATGGACGGCTTCGTCCTCACGCACGCCTGGGAGCGGATCGAGGTGCCGGAACAGTCGCAGATCGACGCGTTCCTGCCGCCCTACGAACCCCGTCAGGTCCTGGACCCGGCCGAGCCTGTGTCGATCGGCGCGATGGTGGGCCCCGAGGCCTTCACCGAGGTGCGCTACCTCGCTCACGCCAAGCAGATGCAGGCGCTGGAGGCGATTCCGAAGCTCTCGGAGGAGTTCCGGCGACTGTTCGGGCGGGACTCGGGCGGCCTGGTGCATCCATACGCCTGCGAGGACGCCGAGACGATCGTCGTCGCCCTGGGGTCGGTGTTCGGCACGGTGTGCGACGTCGTCGACGAGATGCGCGAACACGGCGTGCGCATCGGTGCCCTCGCGATCACGTCCTTCCGACCGTTCCCGCTGGAGGCGGTACGTGCCGCACTCGGCGGGGCACGCCAAGTCGTCGTGTTGGAACGGGCGTTGGCCGTCGGAATCGGTGGGATCGTCTCGGCGAACGTACGCACCGCGCTCGCCGGGATCCAGCTCGCCGGCCACACCATGATCGCCGGGCTCGGCGGGCGCGCGATCACCAAGGCCTCGCTGCACCGGCTGTTCGACGACGCACTCGGCGGCCGGCTCGGGCAGCTGACGTTCCTGGACCTCGACACCGACCTGGTGGAGCGGGAGTTGGCGCGTATGGCCCGGACCCGGCGGTCCGGGCCGTCGGCCGAGAACATCCTGCGTGACGTGGGGAGCAACCGATGAGTGACGCACGGCAGGTGAAGTTCTATCAGGTCGGCAGCTTCGCCGCCGGAAACCGGCTGCTGGGCCCCGAGCTGCAGTCCGACCAGGCGGACCCGGACCGGTCCAACGCGCTCACCTCCGGTCACCGTGCCTGCCAGGGCTGCGGCGAGGCGCTCGGCGCCCGGTACGTCCTGGATGCGGCACAGCGGGCGGCCGGCGGCAAGGTGATCGCAGTCAACGCGACCGGCTGTCTGGAGGTGTTCTCGACGCCGTACCCGGAGACTTCCTGGCAACTCCCTTGGCTGCATTCCCTGTTCGGCAACGCGCCTGCGGTCGCCGCGGGTGTCGCCGCCGCACTGCGCGTCAAGGGCCGCAAGGACGTGCGCGTGGTCGGGCAGGGCGGGGACGGCGGGACGGTCGACATCGGACTGGGCTGTCTGTCCGGCATGTTCGAGCGGGGCGACGATGTCCTGTACGTCTGCTACGACAACGAGGCCTACATGAACACCGGCGTGCAGCGCTCCGGGGCCACTCCCCCGGCCGCGCGCACGGCGACCACCCAGGCGGTCGGCGAGGAGCCCGGTGCCCCCTTCGGGCAGGGCAAGAGCCTGCCGCTGATCGCGATGGCGCACGAGATCCCGTACGTCGCCACGGCCACCGTCGCCGGGCTCCGCGACCTGGAGGCCAAGGTGCACCGGGCGATGGGGATGCGCGGAGCCCGCTATCTGCATGTACTGGTGCCCTGCCCGCTCGGCTGGGGCACGGCGTCCTGTGACACGGTGCGCATCGCGCGCCTCGCCGAACAGAGCGGACTGTTCCCGGTGTTCGAGGCCGTCGACGGCGAGGTCACGCGAATCCGGCGACGCGTGCCGGTCGAGGAATACCTGCGGCCGCAGAAGCGGTACGCACACCTCTTCGAACCGGAGGTCCGTACGGATGTCCTCGCCCGGATCCAGCGGGCCGCCGACCGCACCATCGCCCGCTTCGGGCTGCTGACCGAGGAGACAGTGCCGTGAAGGAGAAGCCGTTCGCGATCACCCTGGACGTGGGGTCCAGCCTCGCCAACCGGACCGGCGCCTGGCGCACCGAACATCCCGAGTACGTCCACCGGCTGCCGCCGTGCAACCAGGCCTGTCCCGCCGGCGAGAACATCCAGCAATGGCTCTTCCACGCGGAGAGCGGCGACTACGAGTCCGCCTGGCGGGAGCTGATGCGGGACAACCCGCTGCCCGCAGTCATGGGCCGGGTCTGCTACCACCCCTGCGAGACCGCCTGCAACCGCGTGCAGGTCGGGGGCGCCGTCGGCATCAACGCCGTGGAGCGCTTCCTCGGAGACGAGGCGATCCGGCACGGCTGGAGGATCCAGGGGCCCTCGGAGTTTTCCGGCACGGGGAGTCCCCCGGCCGGAGGCCCGGGGAAGGTCCTGGTCGTCGGCTCCGGTCCGGCCGGGCTGTCGGCGGCGTACCATCTGCGGCTGCTCGGGCACGAGGTGACGATCCGTGAGGCCCAGGATCGGCCCGGCGGCATGATGCGGTACGGCATTCCGCGCTACCGGCTGCCGCGCGAGGTGCTGGACGCCGAGATCGACCGGATCCTGGCACTGGGGGTCGCACTGGAGCTCGGGACGCGGGTCGACGACGTGCTCGCCGCGCAACGGGACGGCGGCTTCGACGCGGTGTTCCTGGCGGTGGGCGCAGGCATCGGCCGCCGCACCTACATCCCGGCGGGCGACAGCGCGCGCATTCTCGACGCGGTCTCCCTGCTGGCCGGTGTGGAGGACGGGCAGCCGCCCCTGCTGGGCCGCCGGGTCGCCGTGTACGGCGGCGGCAACACGGCCCTGGACGCGGCCCGCACCGCACGCAGGCTCGGCGCCACCGACGCCGTCGTGGTCTACCGGCGTACCCGCGACCGAATGCCCGCGCATGACGTGGAGATCGAGGAGGCGCTGGAGGAGGGCGTGCGCATGAAGTGGCTGTCCACCATCAAGCACGCCGACGGCGAACGGATCACCGTGGAGCGCATGAAGCTCGACGAGACCGGATTCCCGCAGCCCACGGGCGAGTTCGAGGAGCTGGAGGCCGACACCGTGGTGCTGGCGCTCGGCCAGGAGTCCGACCTGTCCCTGCTGCAGGACGTGCCCGGCCTGTCGGTGGACCACGGCACGGTGCGGGTGGCCGACGGGCTGATGACGGGGCATCAGGGCATCTTCGCCGGCGGCGACATGGTGCCCGCCGAGCGGACGGTCACCGTGGCCGTTGGGCACGGAAAAAAGGCGGCACGGCACATCGACGCCTGGCTGCACGGCACGTCCTACGAGCCCGGTCCCAAGCATCCGCCCGCCGGCGCCGACCGGCTGAACACCTGGTACTACTCCGACGCACCGGCGTCCGTACGGCCCCAGCTGACGCTGGCCCGCCGTGTCTCCACCTTCGACGAGGTCGCACAGGGGCTCGACCCGTCCACCGCGCTCTTCGAGGCCCGGCGCTGCATGTCGTGCGGGAACTGCTTCGAGTGCGACAACTGCTACGGCGTCTGCCCCGACAACGCCATCACCAAGCTCGGTCCCGGCAAGGGGTTCGCGATCG
>NZ_JAPWHT010000353.1:0-10918 GCF_027270795.1 Streptomyces sp. ActVer | reverse complement strand
AGGGATGGAACGGGTGCGTCACCCTCACAACTCCGGGCTGACCGGACTGATCGGGTGCAGTGGACGACTCGTGACAAGGGAATCGTGGAGGCCACATTTTCTGCGATCAACACGCTGTTCTGCCAGCACGTCGCCGGCTACACCGGATCCAACGTCTCGCGCCGCGGCGAACGGGTCGAGGACCAAGCCGTCTGGACCATCCCCGAACTCCAGGATCTTCTCGACGAATGGCTGCTGGCCGGGTGGCAGGCCAGGCCGCATGACAGTCTGCGCGACCCGTTCCGGCCGAAGAAGGCAGTGTCCCCGAACGACAAGTACGCCTCGCTGGTGGCAGCCTGCGGCTATCTGCCGCTGGTACTGCGGAGCGAGGACTACCTGGAGCTGCTGCCGGTGGCCTGGCGGGCCGTCAACGACTACGGCATCCGGATCAACTACCGCACCTACGACAGCGCCGAGTTGGGGCCGCATCGGCGCCAGCACTCCGGGCACGCCGCCAAGCGCGGGCTCTGGGAAGTGCACTACGACCCCTACGACCTGTCGCAGGTGTTCGTACGAACCCAGCAAGGCTGGATCACCATCCCCTGGGTCCATCTTCCGCTGGTGAACGCGCCGTTCGCGGACTTCACCTGGCAGCACGCTCGCCGTCTGGCCATTGAGGCCGGCCTGGACGACACCAACGAAGCGGTCGTCGCCCGCGTCCTGGACGAGTTGCTGTCCCGCGCCGAGCACGGGCCGGACACGAAATCGGCCAAGGTGGTGGGCCGCACCCGTGTCGCGGCCGCCCTCCCCGCGCCCGCCACAGGGCCCGAGACCGCGCCCGAACCGGCTCCCGAGGCCCAGCCGTCCGCAGCAGTGATGCCCTTCGGGGTTTTCGACGCCCACGCTGAAGCTGAAAGGTGGCTATGAGCAAGCCCTCCCCCTCACGCACCCCGGACATGGACACGGCTGCGCAGGCTCCGCCGGACAGCCCGCTTACCACCAAGGAGGGATGGCGTCACTTCGTCGAGCACGAACCCGCCCCGCCCCGGCTGCAGACGGCCGCGGAACGGGCAGCGCTGAGCGGGCGGGAACGGATACGCGATGACGAACAGCGCCGGGAGTATCACGCCGATCTCCCTATGGTGAACACCCCGACCATCCGCAAGGTCATCGCCACTTCCCGGCTGCTGATCCAGCTCAACCGCAACCAGATCTCCGCCCGCCGCGGTGTGATCCTGTCCGGCGCCTCTGGCACCGGGAAGACCACCGCCCTGACCCAGCTGGGTCGGGCCCACGAACTGGCCATCCGCAAGCGGCACTTCCGCGACCGCAACCGGCTCCCGGTCCTCTACGCGACCGTCCCGCCCGCGGCTACTCCGAAGATGCTCGCGATGGAGTTCGCCCGCTTCTTCGGCCTGACCTTCCCCTCCGGGGCCAACGTCACCGACATCGTCGACGCGGTCTGCGTGACCGCCGCGCATGTCCATGTCGACCTCGTCCTCGTCGACGAGTTGCACAACCTCAACCTGGCGACCAGGTCCGGGGCCGAAGCCTCCGACCAGCTGAAGTACTTCGCCGAACGGCTACCCGCCACCTTCGCTTACGCGGGCATCGACATCGAGTCCCAGGGCCTGTTCGCCGGCACCCGCGGACGGCAGATCGCCGGACGCTTCGTCGTCATCCCTGCCGCCCCGTTCTCGCACGCCACCGCCGAGGACAAGGAAACCTGGCGGGCCCTGGTCGACACCCTGGAATCCATGCTCCGGCTGCACAACCACACCCCGGGCACACTCACCGAGCTGAGCGAGTACATCTTCCACCGCACCGGCGGCATGATCGGCAGCCTGTCCCAGCTCATCCGCGGCGCCGCCGTGCTGGCCATCGAGGACGAGAGCGAGCAGATCACCGAGGACCTCCTCGCGCTCGTCCCGATCGACTTCGCCGCCGAGCAGTCCGAGAAGCTCACTGCACCGGCCAAGCCCTCCTCCCGGCGGAGGCGGGCACCCTGATGCTCCTGCGTCGTCTGCCCGATCCCGTCCCGCCTGCCCGGCACGAGATCGCCGCCTCCTACATCAGCCGCCTGGCCACCCTCCACGGCCTCGACATCAGTCACCTCTGGGTCCAGGTGACCCAGCGCGAGAAGTCCGGCGGCATGCGCCGCATCGTCATCCCCGAGCGGCTCGCCGCCCTCACCGGCCGCAGCGTCCACGAACTCGCCGGGGCCATGCCCGAACTCCGCGCCCCGCAACCGGACTGGGCCATGTTCCGCCACACCCCGCAGGCCGGCTGTCACCGCTGCGACGCCAGGCACCCCGGCGGGAGAGTCACACGGCTCCTGCCGCACCACCGTTACGTCTGTCTGCGGCACCGCACTTGGATCGGTCCGCCCGACGCCGACAAGCCCGCGGCCGACCTGAGCGAACTCCCCGCCGTCATCAAGGCCCAACACCGGCACCTTCGTCTCCGGCGCCGCCGTGGCTGGGCCAGAACCTTCGACGCGGTGCTGACCGCGTTCAGCTTCTGCGGCCACATCTGGGACGCCGTCCTGGTTCCCGAAACCCCCCGCCACGTCTGGCACACCTGGGACGCACGCGCACGGGTCCTCATACCGGACGACGACGATTCGACGGCCTTCCGCGCATACAGCACGTCCAAACTGTTCGCCGCGGTCTATCCCGAGGCCGTCGACCTCGCCGTCATCATCGCCTCGCCCTATTGGCGTCGTCTCGCGGACGGAACCACGCTGGACCGTCTCCGCTTCTTCCAGGAGATCAGCCGCCGCGTCACGTACCCATACAAGGACGACCCCGTGTTCGGGGATGCCATAGCGCACTGGAGCAACACAGACTCCTGGCGACCGCCGTCCAGGCCAATGAACACGTACTCCCCGGCTCGGATGAAAGGCGTCATCCCACCCCTCCACCGAGCCCAGGCTCGACGGCACGAGAAGAGCGCGCACTGGTTCGGCATCAACCGCAAGGCCGGTTCCACCCTCCTCCGTCACAACCACATCAGGCCCATCATCACCCGTGAGTGGCGGCCGGACTATGAACGGATCGAGGGCGCCATCTGGCACAGCAAGCGAATCGGCGCGGACTTCCAAGCCGAAACGGCACGGGAGAGAGCCGCCCTGGGCGATTTCCTCCTCTCAGAACGCTCCGCGCAGGAACAGGACCGAACCTCTGAGCGGGCGCCGTCTGCCACGCTGGCCGCCGGAAACGCAAGGGTGTCCGGGTACCAGTCTGACGAGACCGGTAACTGAGTCTTTTCCGACCTCAGTTGAGGTGGAGGGCGCGGCAGCGATCGGATTAGGGATGCGTGGTGACTGAAAACAACTGCTGTCTCTTGGTAAGCCTTTGAATCCTGATCATGTACTGCTCAAGGTCTCCCCTTGTGCCGTGCCGGACTCCCCCAGTGCGGCACAGACCTATAAGGGGGAAGACCGGAGTGAACCGAGTCAAGACCACTGTGGCTGCCGTCGCGGCCACAGTCATGCTCGGCGCCTTCGCCATTCCGGCAGCCGCCACGACCAGCGGCGAAGCCGAGGCGGCCGCATCCAACCCGGCGTACAAGATCCTCAAGCACCTCGACTACTCCGGCCCGGGGAAGGCTTCTCTGCGGGTCGGCTACTACAACCGCGCAGAGGACAAGGGCTTCGGCTGGAACAAGGTCAAGAAGAAGCACAACATTACGAAGTACGCCGCGGTCGAGTACATCGCGAAGTCCCCGAACCGCGATCGCGTCGGGAATACGACGACATATCACATGACGGGCTATGCGGGAAAGTACAACTGCAACAACGGGACGTGCCGCCTCGTCAAGCAGTACAAGATGATCCTCTCGGTCAACCAGAAGGTGCAGCGTGACGGCCAGGACAAGGGCGTCATCACGATGTACTGCAAGGGCGTCGTGCGGTGCCCGAACTGGGTCAGTAAGGCCCTGGCGAAGGAGAACGGACGCTCACTCGCCGCCGAGGACAGCGTCGTCGCGGAGGAAGAGAACGACGTCGTCATCGCGGAGGAAGACGCTCCTGACAACAGCGACGCCCCCGCGGACGAGGTAGTAGACGAGGGTGATGCCGACGACGAGAACACGCCCGTGGACGGGAATGCTCCCGCGGAGGAGGGCGATACTTCAGACGGCAGCGAGACGTACGTGAGCTCCTATGAGCCCCTGGCGGCCTCCGCGTCCACCGCGACGCTGCAAGCCGCACGAGCGGTACCGACGGCCACCGGCAGCGAGAAGCTGGCCGCGGGCTACAGTCCCCTCAAGCAGACGGTCCCCGCGGCTGTCACCGAGGACCGGTACCGCTACGTCGGGTCCTACACCAAACTGCGGTAAGCCTCTACTCCCGCTCGGCCGCCCCGCCGCATCGGCCGGGGCGGCCGACTACTGCCCTGGAAGGGGACTTGTGGCCGCTTTGGACAGCGAATTCCTCACCCATGCATCGGAAGTCGCCTTCGAGCTCGGACTCGACCGCTTCCGCGTCACCGGACTCACCCTCCACTCACGGCAGATCACATTCACCGAGATCGACGGCGCATCAGAGCCACCCGTGTACTCCGAGGGCGAACCGCCCGAGACAGGGCGTGAAGGGCGCCGCAAGTACGACTGGCAGCCCGCTGCCGGTGCGCCGTCCTGGATGAACATGGCGTGGCTGTTGGAGGACTTGGCTGCCTGGGTCGGGCAGATGGCCGAGGACCGCATCGCCTTGATCGGCCTCGAAGCACCGGAGTCGGACTGGTGCGACGTGCTGGTCCTTGACGGAGACAGCCGCTATCGAGTCCGGATCGCGCTGGCGAACCGACGCGATCTGCTGGACTTCCCCGGGATGTACCTGCGGGAAATGTTCACCGAGGGCCGTTACCGCACCTACCTCGCACCCGATCTCGCACAGGACCAGCCGGTAGTCGACCTACGCAACGTTCTCTGAACCAGCCGACTCAGTTCCCGTCCTGCCTGCTGCCCGCACGGGCGTCACGAGCACCGCATACTGAGGTCGGGAAGGGCCCACTGCTCCCGAGCAGCCGAAACAGAGCGAACTCGGTCAGCTCTTCAGCCGCCGACAGAAACACTGACCACTCCCGCACGGGGCTCGGGCCAATGCCATTCTGCCGGACCCGGGTAGTCCGCAGGTGATGAACAGAATCGGCACAGTCGCCACCCCAGCCAGGGCGGACGCCGCCAACGAACGAAATCCGACTGCCTCCACGAGAGCGCCCGTCTGGCTTTCACCGAAGATGCAAAGTACATCTGCGCGGCTTCGCGGGTAGACGACCACAACAACCTTGCACACCACGGGCCACGGCTTCAGCGGCTCGCAAGGATCGATCGCACAGGACAGGTGAACCCCGGCGAACGTCTCGCCCGGCCGGTGCGTCACAGGTGCAGCGTCGGATTCCTTGTCCGTTCCAGTCGTCCGCCTCGGGGGCATCATGCGGACCGCACAACTGCGTCGGTTGCTCGTCGGCCTGAGCCTGTTCGCCACCGCGGCCGTCGGAGTCACCTCCTGCGGAGACAAGTACGGCGATGCCGGTACGCACGACCCGGCCCGTACCGCGGAACGCGCGCGTCAGGTCTCCGACGCCTGGGAGGGCTCGGCGGCGGCGCGGGGGTGGCGTGAGGGCTACTTCCCGCTCGGGGACCCGGTCCGGCTGCCCGAGGGGGCCTTCCACAGCGACGCCGACAAGCAGGCGTACCAGCGTCAGAACTTCGAGATCCGCGGCTCCCTCCCCGGCGCCCCGGCGAAGAAGGGGGAGGTCACTTGGCGCAGCGGCGGCTCGCTGGCCGTTCCTGTCGTCTCCGCGCGTGCGGCGTACGAGCAGATCGGCGGGGGTTCCGGTCCGGCCGGTCCCGGGCCCCGGCTCACCGTGACCGGTGCGCGGCTCGGGGAGATGGCGATCCACACCAGCCGGGGATCGGCGGCGGTCCCCGCCTGGCACTTCACGATCAAGGGCTACGACACGCCGCTCAAGCGCGCCGCGGTCGTCGCCTCGAAGCTTCCGAAGCCCCCGGTCAAGCCCGTACCGGACCTGACGGATGACCTGTGGGAGCTCGCCGGACTGGACACGGTGTCGCGGGACGGCCGGACCGTCGTGCTGCGCGCCCACCACGGGTCCTGTGACGACGGCCCCGGCGTCGACGTGCTGGAGAGCGGGGACAACGTGGTGTTCTCCGCCTGGATCCGCGACCCCTCCGACGGTCCCTGCACAACGGAGCTGCGCGCGAGGAAGGTGACGGTGGAGCTGGACCGGCCGGTCGGCGACCGCATGCTCCTCGACGCGTTCACGGGCAGGCCCGTGCCGTACGAGGGGTCTCCCGGGTACCGGTCGTCGTCCTGGAGCTGACCCGTCGCAGCAGCGGCCAGGTGGCCACCCCGATGGCCAGTGCCATCGTGTGCCCCCAGTTCGTCATCGGATCCGTGAACGCGATCAGGTCGCCGATGACCATCCAGCCGAACACCACGAGCACGGTCCAGCGCAGCCAGGGCCCCAGCAGCCCGGCCAGCGCCCCGACGCTCGTGGCGACACCGAAGCTGATGCCGTAGTCGTAGCGGTGGAGCGAGCTCTCGGGGAGATGCCCGGCGAGGACGGAGAGGCCGACGGGTATCTCGGTGGCCAGCGTCGCCAGGCCGTGTCCCAGCAGGAAGACGCCCGCCGTACGCCACCCGCCGATCCGCCGCTCCAACGCGGTGAGCACCAGCAGAAAGGCGATCACGTACGCCGACGTGAGGCCGCCCGCGACCCACAGCGCGCTGGCGACCAGCACACGCACCGGCGACTGCGCCAGATGGGCCACATCGGTACTGGACGCCTGGAGCACCCGGTCCACCAGGTCCGGGTCCGCGTACTCGGCGATGAGAGAGGTCACCGCGAGGACGACCGCGTACCCGAAGGTGAAGGGGGTCCCGGTGGGTGTGGGGAACAGCCGCCAGGGCCGGACGCCGCGAAGGCGGGCGGGCAGGGGCCGGGCGCTCCCGGTGGTGGCGGGCGCGTTCTCCGCAGCCGCGGGCGCGCTCTCGGTGGAGGCGACGGCGACGTGCACCCGCTCGACGGCGAGAGGCCGCTGACGCGGGATGCCGTCGAGCCCGGCGGCGGGAGCGGCTGCGGGAGCGAGGGCCGGATCGGCGGTGGAATCGGTGGAGGCAGGGGGGACGGAGGGGGCAGCGGGGTTCGTCGTCTCCGCGCCGCTCGTCACAGGCCTTTTCACCTTGGAGGCTCCTTCCGTCACCCCCACACTCAGCTTCGCACGGCCGGGCTGTCTGTGACGGGGACCACGGAAGGGCCGATTCACAGCCGTCTCTCATGGTCGGGCGCGGCCCCGACGCAATTCGGCAGCCCGGCGGAATTCAGCTGCTCGTACTGGGGGAACTTGCCAGGATGGCCGCATGACCACCTCGCACGACACCTCCTACGACGCTTCCTCTGACGCTTCCTACGGCGCTCCTGAAGTCATCGACCGTCGCGAGGGGCCGTACGGCGAGGTCGTGCTCCGCCGCCACGGCGGGCTGCTGCAGATCATCGCCAACGGCTGTTTCCTCATGGACACCTCCGACGGACGCTCGGAGAGACGGCTGGTCGAGGCCGCGCTCGGCGCGCTGGACGGCCGGCCGGGGCCCGACGTCCTGATCGGCGGCCTGGGCGTCGGCTTCTCGCTCGCACACGCGGCCGCCGAGCCGCGCTGGGGCCGGATCGCCGTCGTCGAACGGGAACGGGCGATCGTCGACTGGCACCAGGACGGTCCGCTCGCCGGGCTGTCGGCGCGGGCGCTCGCGGATCCGCGCACGGAGATCATCGAGGCGGATCTCGTCGCATACGTCAATGAGACGTCCGACACGTACGACGCGCTGTGCCTCGACATCGACAACGGACCCGAGTGGACCGTCACAGAGGGCAACGAAAACCTCTACTCGGCGGCCGGACTCGCCGCGTGCGCAAGGGTGTTGAGGCCCGGTGGGGTACTGGCCGTGTGGTCCGCCCAACCCTCGCCTGATTTCGCAAGAACCTTGGGGAATGCCGGGTTCCGACAGGTGCGTACCGAAGAGATCCCGGTTGCCCGGGGCGTTCCGGACGTCGTGCATCTCGCGGTCGGGCCTGGATAGCCGAGCGGCGGTCACTGCCCGTACCCTGCTGACCTGACGCCGATCATTCAAGCGTCAAGCGCAGTCATGGAATCACCCCACTGGTTCCGGAAAGCACACTCAGGGGCGGGCGATGGAGCAGACACACACCTCCCAGAACGGCACGGCGGCCACGCCGGGCGCTCAGCGCCGCGTGTTGGTGATCGAGGACGACCCCACGATCGTGGACGCCATCGCCGCCCGCCTGCGTGCCGAGGGATTCCTCGTGCAAACGGCGGGTGACGGGCCGGCCGCCGTGGACACGGCCGAGGCATGGCAGCCCGACCTGCTGATCCTCGACATCATGCTGCCGGGCTTCGACGGCCTGGAGGTCTGCCGCCGGGTACAGGCGGCGCGTCCGGTGCCGGTACTGATGCTCACCGCGCGCGACGACGAGACGGACATGCTGGTCGGGCTCGGCGTGGGCGCCGACGACTACATGACGAAGCCGTTCTCGATGCGCGAGCTGGCCGCGCGCGTGCACGTACTGCTACGACGCGTGGAGCGCGCCGCGCTGGCCGCGTCGACGCCGCGGTCGGGCATCCTGCGGCTCGGCGAGCTGGAGATCGACCACGCGCAGCGCAGGGTCCGGGTGCGCTCCGAGGACGTGCATCTCACGCCCACGGAGTTCGACCTGCTGGTCTGCCTCGCGAACACGCCGCGCGCGGTGCTCTCGCGCGAGCAGCTGCTGGCCGAGGTGTGGGACTGGGCCGACGCGTCCGGCACCCGCACCGTGGACAGCCACATCAAGGCGCTGCGCCGGAAGATCGGCGCCGAGCGCATCCGTACGGTTCATGGCGTGGGCTACGCGCTGGAGACCCCGACGCCCTAGAGTCGGGCACCCTGGTTGAGGGGGCGGAAGTGATGAGCGGTATCGGTGCGTGGCGCAGGAGCGTGCTGGCGGGTGCGGGTTCCCGTTCGCTTTTCGGCAGGCGCTCGGGGGCGAGGTCGCACACCGGCCCGGACGCGGGACCGCTCGCCGACTCGGGTACGGGTGCGTTCGTCGGCCCCGGTTCGGATTCACCGCCCGGTACCGGTACCGGTACGGGCTCGGTGTCCGGACTGAGTCCGGCGCCCGATTCGAGTGCGGCGTCCGGATCGGCATCGGTTTCCGGAACGGCCCCCGCTTCCGCGACGACGTCGGCCGCCGGTACCGCTTCCGCGGTGGGATCGGCCACGGGCTCCTGGGGCGAGGTGCGGCCCTTCTCGATCAAGACGAAGCTCGGCGCTCTGGTCGTCGTCTCGGTCTTCATCACCACCGGTCTGCTCATGATCGCGGTGCGCACCGAGACGGAGCTGCGCTTCATCACGGTCTTCTCGGTGATCGCGACCCTGCTGATCACCCAGTTCGTGGCGCACTCGCTGACGTCTCCGCTGGACGAGATGAACACCGTGGCGCGGGGCATCTCACACGGCGACTACACCCGCCGGGTCAGGGGCGCCGACCGCCGCGACGAGCTGGGCGACCTGGCCCAGACGATCAACCGTATGGCCGACGACCTGGAGGCCCAGGAGCGCCAGCGCAAGGAACTCGTGGCGAACGTCTCCCACGAGCTGCGCACCCCCATCGCCGGCCTGCGCGCGGTCCTGGAGAACGTGGTGGACGGCGTGTCCGCCGCCGACCCCGAGACGATGCGTACGGCCCTGAAGCAGACGGAGCGGCTGGGGCGGCTCGTGGAGACGCTTCTCGACCTCTCCCGCCTGGACAACGGCGTCGTACCGCTGCGCAAGCGGCGCTTCGAGGTGTGGCCGTACCTGTCCGGCGTGCTGAAGGAGGCCAACATGGTGGCCTCGGCGCGCGCGGGCATCGCTTCCGGCTCCGGCAGTCACACGCGTACGGACGTCCATCTGCACCTGGACGTCTCGCCGCCCGAGCTGACCGCGCACGCGGATCCGGAGCGGATACACCAGGTCGTCGCCAACCTCATCGACAACGCGGTCAAGCACAGCCCGCCGCACGGCCGCGTCACGGTGAAGGCCCGGCGCGGCGAGGGACACGAGTCGCTGGACCTGGAGATCCTGGACGAGGGTCCGGGCATCCCGCGCTCGGAGTGGCACCGCGTCTTCGAGCGGTTCAACCGCGGCGGCGTCGTCGCCCCGCACGGTCCCGGCAGCGACGGCGGTACGGGCCTCGGGCTCGCGATCGCCCGCTGGGCGGTGGATCTGCACGGCGGCCGGATCGGGGTGGCCGAATCCCCGCGTGGCTGCCGGATCGAGGTCACTCTTCCGGGCGTGCCTTCGCTTGACAGATTGACGTAGGGTTCAAATCCAGAGCCCAAGATCCATGAGTGAATCGTGTGATCGGGCAGCAGGACACGTGTCATCGCGCGGTCCTCGTACGGAGGCTCGGCCTTTCGGGGTCGCAGTCCTGACCCGACGTGTCGGTTCCGCATCGGAACCTCGCTTGTTTCCCGCCATTTCCACCACCGAAACACGCTTTTCGATGTGACTTACGCGACGATGACCAGGCCCGGCCTGACCTACGCGGTCCGGGAGGCGTAGCCTTTATTCCCGCTGTCCATCACCTTGTGAAGCGGAAGAGGGCGGTTGCCGCCGTGTCGCCACAGTCCCCCAGTAACTCGAGCACCTCGACAGAGGACCAAGCCGGGAAGAAGAACCCCGCTGCTGCGTTCGGTCCCAATGAGTGGCTCGTCGACGAGATCTATCAGCAGTACCTCCAGGACCCGAATTCGGTAGACCGAGCCTGGTGGGACTTCTTCGCCGACTACAAGCCGGGCGGCGTCGCCGCCTCGGCCCCGTCGGGTACCGCGGCCGCGGGGGCCGCGGGGACCACCACGGTCGCTCCGGCCGCCCCTGCGG
>NZ_JAPWHT010000352.1:0-10934 GCF_027270795.1 Streptomyces sp. ActVer | reverse complement strand
CGCCCATCCGCTCCTGGAGAAGCTGGGCGCCCTGCCCGCCACCCCGCGTGCCGTCCTCACCCCCCGGCAGGCCCGCGCGGCCGTCGCCGCCGGGGCCCGCGTCGGGCGCGCCCTGGAGATCCTCGGCGAGGAGGTCCCGGCGCACCTCGCGGCCGCTGGACGGCTGCGCATGGAGCACAAGCAGGCCTCCCTGGAGGAGCTGGGCGCGCTCGCCGACCCGCCGCTGACCAAGGACGCCGTCGCGGGCCGTATCCGCCGGCTGCTCGCCATGGCCGACAAGCGGGCCCAGGACCTCGGCATCCCGGGGACGGAGTCCACGCTCACCGAGGAGATGGCCGACAACCTCGCGGGCTGAACCACGGAGATCGTCGCGGGCCGAGCCACGGAAATCGCCGTGGCCGTGGCGCGCCTCAGCTCCCCGGGCCGGTCCGCGGACCCGTCCCCGGTGCTCCACCCATGCCGGGGAAATCGGCCCCGATCCTCAACACGCCGGTGCGTGCGCCCATTTGGGGCAACCGCACCGGCGTCTTGCTGTCG
Organism: Streptomyces sp. ActVer; assembly: GCF_027270795.1. Taxonomy (NCBI): domain Bacteria; kingdom Bacillati; phylum Actinomycetota; class Actinomycetes; order Kitasatosporales; family Streptomycetaceae; genus Streptomyces; species Streptomyces sp. ActVer. The sequence continues at coordinate 10,397 of NZ_JAPWHT010000352.1, read as the reverse complement.
TCGATGCGCTCTTGACTTGACCATGAAGTGTCATGAGCCTGGCATCTGTTCGCTGCTGTGGCGGACAACTGCAAGGGGGGCTCATGAGACGAAGAGCGAGATCGATCCTCGCTGCCGGCGCGCTCCTGCTCGGCGGAGTGGCCATCGCACCCATGGCACAGGCAGAACCCGGCGCGACGACCGCCCCGGGCGCGGACGAGGTCAAGGTGTTCCGCGCGGACGTCACGAAGGAACAGGTACCCCTGCTCCTCGCGGCGGGCCAGGACAGTCAAGAACTGGGCGAACAGGTCCCGGACAAGGGCACGGCCACGGTCGAGGTCTACCTCACCGACAAGCAGGCCGACCAGTTGGAGAACAAGGGCGTCGACCTCGCCGAGCACAAGCTCTCGGCCAAGGCACGCGCGCGCGTGGCCGCCGCGGGGGACGGCGTCTACCGGCCCTACAGCGGCAAGGGCAACCTCCAGGAGGAGATCCTCAGGACCGGGCAGCAGAACCCGTCCCTGACGAAGGTCGTCTCCATCGGCAAGACCCTCCAGGGGCAGGACATCCTGGCCCTCAAGCTCAGCAAGGGCGCCAGGACGACCAAGGACGGCGCCAAGCCCTCCATGCTGTACATGTCCAACCAGCACGCCCGTGAGTGGATCACGCCGGAGATGACCCGGCGTCTGATGCGCTACTACCTGGACAACTACGGCAAGGACCAGCGCGTCACCAAGCTCGTGAACTCCACCGAGCTGTGGTTCGTCCTGTCCGCCAACCCGGACGGCTACGACTGGACGTTCAAGGCCGAGGGCGACCGCCAGTGGCGCAAGAACATGCGCGACGTCAACGGCGACGGCGGCTGGACCACCGGCGACGGCGTCGACCTCAACCGCAACTTCTCCTACAAGTGGGGCTACGACGACGAGGGTTCGTCCCCGTACCCGACCAGCCAGACCTACCGCGGCGCGAGCCCCGGCTCCGAGCCCGAGACCAAGGCGCTGGACGCCTTCGAGAAGCGCATCGGCTTCGACTACGGCATCAACTACCACTCCGCCGCCGAACTGATCCTCTACGGAGTCGGCTGGCAGGTGGCGACGCCGAGCCCGGACGACGTGCTCTACAAGTCGCTTGCCGGAACCCCCGAGAACCCGGCGATCCCCGGCTACCGCCCGCAGGTCTCCTCCGAGCTCTACACGACCAACGGCGAGGCCGACGGGCACGCGTCCAACGTCAACGGCACGGCGATGTTCACCCCCGAGATGTCGACCTGCCAGACCGCGTCGAACGTCGACCCCAACGACGCCTGGAACGCGGTGGACTGTGAGTCGATCTTCACCTTCCCGGACGACGAGAAGCTGATCCAGCAGGAGTTCGCCAAGAACATCCCCTTCGCGCTCTCCGTCGCCGAGAGCGCCGCCAAGCCCGACCAGCCGAAGTCCTCGGTCGGCATCGACGCCCCCGACTTCACCCCGGCCCCCTTCACCACGTCGTACTCCCGCGGCGCCGACCAGGAGATCACGGTCGTCGCCCGCAAGTCCGTACGCGACAAGGAGCTCAGGTACCGCGTCAACGGCGGCCGTACGGAGGACATGGCGCTCAAGCCCTGGAAGGGCGGCGAGACCTTCGGAGGCGAGGACAACCTCTACTTCGACGAGTACCGCGCCTTCGTGGCGGACGGCGACCCCGGCGACAAGGTCGAGGTCTGGTTCACCGGCGAGACGAAGAGTGGGAAGCCCACCTCCAGTGAGCGCTTCACGTACACCGTGGCCGAACGGCCGCGCGCCGACACGCTGGTGGTCGCCGAGGAGGGTGCCGCCGCGGCGACGCAGGCACAGACCTACGTCGACGCCCTGAAGGCCAACGGCCGCAAGCCCCTCGTCTGGGACGTCGCCACCCAGGGCGTGCCGGACGCGCTCGGCGTCCTCGGCCACTTCAAGAACGTCGTCCACTACACCGGCGCCGACCGCCCCGGCTACGCCACGCAGCTGCAGCTGCGCGCCTACCTCAACGAGGGTGGCAAGCTGATCGAGGCGGGCGAGCAGGCGGGCGGCAACGTCGCACTGCCGGGCGCCCTGACGAACGACTTCAGCCAGTACTACCTCGGCGCCTACTCCCGTACGACGACGCCGGGCGTCACGTCCTTCACCGGCTCGGGCAAGCTCGCCGGAGCCACCGGACCGCTCGGCGGCGCACCCGGCAACCCGCTGAACGCGGCGGGCGCCTACAGCGTCACCTCGGACACGCTGCCCGTCGGGACGTTCCCGCAGTTCGCGAGCGCGGGAGCGGGAGCGTACCCGGGGACCGTCAACCCCTACGGTCCCTTCGAAGGCGCCTCCATGGCGGCGGTCACGCACTCCGACTACGCCTGGAACCGTCTCACCCGCACCATCGACCTCACCGGGGTCACCGCGGCCGACGCGCCCACCCTGCGCACGCAGCTCCTGTGGGACACCGAGGCCGGCTACGACCACGCGGCGCTCGAAGCGCACACGGCCGGGGCCGACGACTGGACGACGCTCCCCGAGAAGGGCGGCGCCACCAGCACCGCGGTTCCCGTGGAGTGCGAGGCCGGGTACTTCATCCAGGCGCACCCCGCCCTCAAGCGCTATCTGACCCCGGGCTCCGCCGGCTGCACCGCGACCGGCACGAGCGGCTCCTGGAACAGCTTCACCGGGGCCTCCGACGGCTGGCAGGAGGTCAACTTCGATCTCTCCGCGTACGCCGGAAAGACGGTGGAGGTGTCGCTGAGCTACATCACCGACCCGGGATCGGGCGGTCGCGGTGTGCTCGCCGACAACGCCTCCGTCGTCATCGGCGGCACGGCCGGCCAGACCGACGGCTTCGAGACGTCGCTCGGCGCCTGGAGCGTCCCCGGGCCGCCCGCGGGCAGCCCCGCGGTCGTGAACGACTGGGGCCTGTCCGGCGAACTCTTCAAGACGTACGGAGCGGTCACCACGCGTGACACCGTGCTGCTCGGCTTCGGCCTTGAGCACGTCACCGCGGCTGCCGACCGAACGGCCCTGCTCGGCAAGGCCCTGGCGGCTCTGCGCAGCTGACAAGGGCGAACAAGGGCGTCGAGCCCGGGCGGTCCGTACCCCTACTGGTGGGTACGGACCGCCCTGCCGTGTATGGGGCACTCGATGTCACTCCGGGAGCGTCAGGGAGGTAGGGTCGTAGGCGGTCGGGGACATCCCATACAAACTCGCCGGCGTCCAAAGCCGGCGTTCCTAACGAGGAGATCGGTTCGTGACGATCCGCGTAGGCATCAACGGCTTTGGCCGCATCGGTCGTAACTACTTCCGCGCGCTGCTGGAGCAGGGTGCAGACATCGAGATCGTGGCTGTCAACGACCTGGGTGACACCGCGACCACCGCTCACCTGCTGAAGTACGACACCATCCTGGGCCGACTCAAGGCCGAGGTGTCGCACACCGCCGACACGATCACCGTCGACGGCAAGACGATCAAGGTTCTTTCCGAGCGCAACCCCGCCGACATCCCGTGGGGCGAGCTGGGCGTCGACATCGTCATCGAGTCGACCGGCATCTTCACCAAGAAGGCCGACGCCGAGAAGCACATCACCGGTGGCGCCAAGAAGGTCCTCATCTCGGCTCCGGCCAAGGACGAGGACATCACCATCGTGATGGGCGTCAACCAGGACAAGTACGACCCGGCGAACCACCACGTCATCTCGAACGCCTCCTGCACCACCAACTGTGTGGCGCCGATGGCCAAGGTTCTCGACGAGAACTTCGGCATCGTCAAGGGCCTGATGACGACGGTCCACGCGTACACGAACGACCAGCGCATCCTGGACTTCCCGCACTCGGACCTGCGCCGCGCCCGCGCCGCCGCCGAGAACATCATCCCGACCACCACGGGTGCCGCGAAGGCCACCGCCCTGGTCCTCCCGCAGCTCAAGGGCAAGCTCGACGGCATCGCGATGCGCGTCCCGGTCCCGACCGGCTCGGCCACCGACCTGGTCGTGACGCTGCAGCGCGAGGTCACCAAGGACGAGGTCAACGCCGCGTTCAAGAAGGCCTCCGACGACGGCGACCTCAAGGGCTACCTGGCCTACACCGAGGACCCGATCGTCTCCTCGGACATCGTCAGCGACCCGGCCTCCTGCACCTTCGACTCCTCCCTGACCATGGTCCAGGAGGGCAACACGGTGAAGATCCTCGGCTGGTACGACAACGAGTGGGGCTACTCCAACCGCCTCGTGGACCTCACGGTCTTCGTCGGCGGCCAGCTCTAAGTCCCAGAGCAAGGCCTCTCGATGTGAGCACAGGGCCCGGGCAGCGCGGCGGTGCGCTGCCCGGGCCCTGTGCCGCGTGCTGATCGATCAGCCCTCTCGGACCACTTGAGCCTTCTCTAGGAGCCCCTCATGAAGACGATCGACGAACTTCTCGCCGAAGGCGTGGACGGCAAGCGGGTCTTCGTCCGCGCCGACCTGAACGTGCCGCTGGCCGAAGGCCGCATCACCGACGACGGCCGCATCCGCGCCGTCCTGCCCACCGTCAAGGCCCTCGCCGAGGCGGGCGCCAAGGTGGTCGTCGCCTCGCACCTGGGCCGCCCCAAGGGCGCCCCGGACCCCGCCTTCTCGCTGCTTGCCGCCGCCGAGCGCCTCGGCGAGCTGCTGGGCGCCCCCGTGGCCTTCGCCCAGGACACGGTCGGCCCCGCCGCGCACGACGCCGTGAACGGGCTGCAGCCCGGCCAGGTCGCGGTCATCGAGAACCTGCGCTTCAACGCCGGCGAGACGTCCAAGGACGACACCGAGCGCGGCGAGTTCGCCGACCGGCTCGCCGCCCTGGCCGATGTCTACGTGGGCGACGGATTCGGTGCCGTGCACCGCAAGCACGCCTCGGTCTTCGACCTTCCGGCGCGGCTGCCGCACTACGCGGGCTACCTCATCGCCACCGAGGTCGGCGTCCTGAAGAAGCTCACCGAGGACGTCAAGCGCCCCTACGTGGTCGCGCTCGGCGGCGCCAAGGTGTCCGACAAGCTCGCCGTGATCGACCAGCTGCTCGGCAAGGCCGACCGGCTGCTGATCGGCGGCGGCATGGCGTACACGTTCCTCAAGGCCAAGGGCTACGAGATCGGCAAGTCCCTCCTCCAGGAGGACCAGATCCCGGCGGTCCAGGAGTACATGGAGCGGGCCGAGAAGAACGGCGTCGAGCTGGTCCTCCCCGTGGACGTACTGGTCGCCTCCGAGTTCCCGGACCTGAAGACCAAGGCTCCGGCCAACCCCACCACCGTCGCCGCGGACGCCGTCCCGGCCGACCAGATGGGCCTGGACATCGGTCCGGAGTCCCGCAAGCTGTACGCATCGAAGCTCACCGACGCCGCCACGGTCTTCTGGAACGGTCCGATGGGCGTCTTCGAGCACCCCGACTACGCCGAGGGCACCAAGGCGGTCGCCCAGGCCCTTCTCGACTCCCCGGCCTTCACGGTCGTCGGCGGTGGCGACTCCGCCGCGGCCGTCCGCATCCTGGGCTTCGACGAGACCGCATTCGGCCACATCTCGACCGGCGGCGGCGCCTCCCTCGAATACCTCGAGGGCAAGACGCTCCCCGGCCTCGCCGCACTGGAGGACTGACCCCGTATGACCACTCGTACGCCGCTGATGGCGGGCAACTGGAAGATGAACCTCAACCACCTCGAGGCCATCGCCCACGTCCAGAAGCTCGCCTTCGCCCTGGCCGACAAGGACTACGAGGCCTGTGAGGTCGCGGTTCTGCCGCCCTTCACCGACCTGCGCTCGGTGCAGACCCTGGTCGACGGGGACAAGCTCAAGATCAAGTACGGCGCCCAGGACATCTCGGCGCACGACTCCGGTGCCTACACCGGCGAGATCTCCGGCTCGATGCTGGCCAAGCTCAAGTGCACCTACGTGGCGATCGGCCACTCCGAGCGCCGCCAGTACCACAACGAGACCGACGACGTCGTGAACACCAAGGTCAAGGCCGCCTACAAGCACGGCCTCACCCCGATCCTGTGCGTCGGCGAGGAGCTGGACGTCCGCGAGGCGGGCAACCACGTCACGCACACGCTCGCGCAGGTCGAGGGCGCTCTCAAGGACCTCCCGGCCGAGCAGGCCGAGACGATCGTGATCGCGTACGAGCCCGTCTGGGCCATCGGTACCGGCAAGGTCTGCGGCTCCGACGACGCCCAGGAGGTCTGCGCGGCGATCCGCGGCAAGCTCGCCGAGCTGTACACGCAGGAACTGGCCGACGCCGTCCGTATTCAGTACGGCGGCTCCGTGAAGGCCGGCAACGTCGCCGAGATCATGGCGAGGCCTGACATCGACGGTGCCCTGGTCGGCGGCGCGTCCCTGGACTCCGAGGAGTTCGTCAAGATCGTCCGCTTCCGCGACCAGTGAGCCGTGTTCCGTAGCGATCCGGCGACCTGCGTGTAGGCCGTAGCGGCGTTACGTCGTACCCTTGCGGGGGCCGGGCGGCTTCGTACCCGAAGCACCGGCCCCCGTCGTCCGTTCCAAGTCCGAGGAAGTTGGTCCAGCCGTGGTTATGGGGTTCTCGATCGCCCTGATCGTCTTCAGCCTGTTGCTGATGATGCTGGTGCTGATGCACAAGGGGAAGGGCGGCGGCCTGTCCGACATGTTCGGTGGCGGCATGCAGTCCTCCGTCGGCGGCTCCTCGGTCGCCGAGCGCAACCTCGACCGCATCACCGTGGTGGTCGGTTTGCTGTGGTTCGCGTCCATTGTGGTGCTGGGTCTTCTGATGAAGGTCAACAACTGATCACCGCCCGACATCGGAACGCCAGCACAAACGCACATTACGCAAGCACATTCCGCACGTAAGGCCCCATGTACGGTACGCGCCCGCAAGCGCGGCCTATCATGGGGCTTGCGTCTTGCGGCGGGGTGTAACTCCATCTACTAGACGCGCGTTGGGCCTTACGTAGACTGAGGCGCTCGCAGCGAAGCGAAACGCCGACTCGCTTTGCGGCACCATTACGCAGGGAGTTACGACCGTGGCAAGTGGCAACGCGATCCGAGGAAGCCGGGTCGGGGCGGGGCCGATGGGCGAGGCCGAGCGTGGCGAGTCCGCGCCGCGGCTGCGCATCTCCTTCTGGTGCTCGAACGGGCACGAGACGCAGCCCAGCTTCGCCAGCGACGCGCAGGTCCCCGATACCTGGGACTGTCCGCGCTGCGGCTTCCCCGCCGGACAGGACCGGGACAACCCGCCGGACCCGCCGCGCACCGAACCGTACAAGACGCACCTCGCGTACGTACGGGAACGGCGCAGCGACGCGGACGGCGAGGCCATCCTCGCCGAGGCGCTCGCCAAACTGCGGGGCGAGATCTAGGAGTTGAGGTCCGGCCGGACACCCACGGGTGTCCGGCCGGACTCGTTTGGGACGCCTACGGGGCCATGCCCCGAAAGAGTGCCGGACAGTACGACACCGGTCCGGTGGCCTCGCCCTGCGCGAGCGCTGCGGCCCGCCTTCCGCATTCTGTTCCTCACCGCGCTGATACCCCTGCTCAAGCCGGACGTATCTGTTGTTGAGCCGGACGACGGCGGGACGACAGCTCACGTCCCGCCCTGATCAATTAGGTTGGGACCGGCAGCGGGGCAAGGTACGCAGCACAGGCAGGAAAGAGGCGGAAGTCCCACATGAACGCAGACAGCCGTACCAGGCTCGACCAGACACCCGAGTGGACCGCTCTGGCCGGGCACCGGGAGGAACTCGGCGAGGCGCAGCTCCGTGAGCTGTTCGCCCAGAACCCCGGGCGCGGTACCGGATACACGCTTCAGGTCGGCGATCTGCACGTCGACTACTCCAAGCACCTGATCACCGACGAGACGCTCCGGCTGCTGCGCGCGCTGGCCGCCGCCACGGACGTGTTCGGACTGCGGGACGCCATGTTCCGCGGCGAGAAGATCAACACGACCGAGGACCGTGCGGTCCTGCACACCGCGCTGCGCGCCCCGCGCGACGCGGTCGTCGAGGTCGACGGCGAGAACGTCGTACCGGCCGTGCACGCCGTCCTCGACAAGATGGCCGGCTTCGCCGAGCGCGTCCGTTCGGGCGAGTGGACCGGGCACACCGGCAGCCGCATCAAGAACGTGGTGAACATCGGCATCGGCGGCTCCGACCTCGGCCCGGCGATGGCGTACGAGGTGCTGCGGTCCTTCACCGACCGGGACCTGACGGTGCGCTTCGTGTCGAACGTGGACGGGGCCGACCTGCACGAGGCCGTCCGCGACCTGGACCCGGCCGAGACGCTGTTCATCGTCGCCTCGAAGACCTTCACCACCATCGAGACGATCACCAACGCGACCTCCGCCCGCAACTGGCTGCTCACCGAGCTGAAGGCCGGCCAGGAAGCCGTCGCCAAGCACTTCGTGGCGCTGTCGACGAACGCCGAGAAGGTCGCGGACTTCGGTATCGACACGGCCAACATGTTCGAGTTCTGGGACTGGGTCGGCGGCCGCTACTCGTTCGACTCGGCGATCGGTCTGTCGCTGATGATCGCGATCGGCCCGGACCGCTTCCGGGAGATGCTCGACGGCTTCCATCTCGTCGACGAGCACTTCAGGACCGCGCCCGCCGAGTCCAACGTACCGCTGCTCCTTGGCCTGTTGGGCGTCTGGTACGGCAACTTCCACGACGCCCAGTCGCACGTGGTGCTGCCGTACTCGCACTACCTGTCCAAGTTCACCGCGTACCTCCAGCAGCTCGACATGGAGTCCAACGGCAAGTCCGTGGACCGCGACGGGCGTCCCGTGGAGTGGGAGACGGGTCCCGTCGTGTGGGGCACGCCGGGCACCAACGGACAGCACGCGTACTACCAGCTCATCCACCAGGGCACGAAGCTGATCCCGGCCGACTTCATCGGCTTCGCCGAGCCGGTCGCCGATCTGCTGCCGGGTCTTGTCGCCCAGCACGACCTGCTGATGGCCAACTTCTTCGCGCAGACGCAGGCGCTGGCCTTCGGCAAGACGCCGGACGAGGTGCGGGCGGAGGGCGTGCCCGAGGAACTGGTGCCGCACAAGACGTTCAAGGGCAACCACCCCACGACCACCATCCTCGCGCGCGAACTCACCCCGTCGGTGCTCGGCCAGCTCATCGCCCTCTACGAGCACAAGGTGTTCGTGCAGGGCGCGATCTGGAACATCGACTCCTTCGACCAGTGGGGCGTCGAACTCGGCAAGGTCCTCGCCAAGCGCGTGGAGCCCGCGCTGACGGAGGGTGCGGACGTGCCGGGCCTCGACGAGTCCACCACCGCGCTCGTGGCCAAGTACCGGGAACTGCGGGGCCGGAAGTAGTCGTGGAGTAGTCGTGTGGGTCGGGAGGCGGACGGCGGAACGGCCGTCGCCCTCCCTTACAATTTCGGGCGATCATGACGTCGAGGGCTCGGGGGAGCTGAACATGGCTGGTTCGCGCGGAAGATGGCTCAGCCGCAATCTGTCGGTGGCGTCGATTCTGCAGCCCAAGGCCGTGGCGCAGGCAGTGTTCCACCCGGCGTGGATCCCGCCGGCGGTCGATCCGTCGGTGGAGCGCCTCAAGCGTGTACGTGTCGTTGCCGGAGCTGTGGCGGCGTTCGGCGTGTACACGTTCGTTGAGGGCAAGTTCGATTTCAACGAGGTGCTCGAGAACATCGTGGTGGCGGCCCTCGTGCTGCTGTTCATCACCCCGCTGACCGTGGGCGTGATGCTCTTCGTCTGGCGGCGCACCGGCAGGATCCGCGAGCTGCGAGGGTCCCTGTTCAACTCGCTCAAGCTGCTGCTCCTCTTCATCGGCATGGTCGTCGGGACGGTGCTGCTGTGGCAGCTGTCGATCCAGCTCGGCACCATCTGGACGGTGGTGCTCGGCCTGCCGGCGATGTGGATCACCGGCATGCTGATGTACGGGGCCGTGCAGCTGTCCGGGAACTTCTTCGGTTCCGCCGCCGTGCACCGCGCCCTGCCGGCGCTGCTCGCCACCGTGACGACGTGGCTGATGGCCCTTCCGGACCTGGTCACCGGTGATCTGCACGGGCTCAGCCTCAAGCTGGGGGTCGTCTTCATCCTGGGCGCCCCGCTGACGGTCACGGGCATCGCCGCCCTGGAGCTGCAGCGGCTCCGACGCCACCACGGCATCCGGCTGAGCGCGCATCCGTCGACGCTCCCGCCTCCGCGGCCGTACGCGCCGAACAGCGGGTTCGTGCCGCCGCAGGGGAACATGTACCCGCCGCCGGGGCAGCCGTACGCGCCTCCCGGTCAGCCGTACATGCCGCCGGGCCAGCCGTACGCGCCGCAGGGCCAGCCGTACCCGCCCGGCAACGGTGTGCCGTATCCGCCGTACGTCCAGGGCAACCCGTACGGACCGCCCCAGCCGCCGCAGTCGCCGTACCGGTCCTGACCTGCCCGACTCGGCCGCCCCGGCCCGCACAGGCGGCCCAGGCCACCG